>JACQKQ010000002.1 GCA_016204465.1 Candidatus Levyibacteriota bacterium | reverse complement strand
TGTTGGGTAAGTTTAATCCCCATAGACGCATACAGAACTGCATCTTAGAAGAATTTTGCGTTTTTACAAAGGGGACGTTTCTATTTTGGTAGAGAGTGACATTTCTATTTTGGTGTAATAGTATTTTTTACATTATTGACAAAAATGACTATAGCCAGTAAACTAAATCCCAAGAATGCTAGCGCACATTAACGGCAACTTCAAAGGGAAAGATATTGTTTCTCTTCGCCAATTCGATCCCCACTCTCTTCAAAAACTTTTTACACTTGCATCAGAAATGTCATCGCTTGCGAAAAAAGCGAAAGGTTCAAATCTGTTACATGGAACTATTACAACACTTCTTTTTTACGAACCTTCATCACGAACGTTCGGCTCTTTCTCGGCGGCAATTAAGCGACTTGGGGGACAAACAGTTGATATCATTAATCCACAAGTGTTCTCATCTGTATCGAAAGGAGAGAGTTTCGAAGATACCATTCGAGTATTCGAATCCTACAGTAATGCGCTTGTCATCCGTCACCCAGAAAAAGGCGCCGCGCTAAAAGCAGCAGATATTGCTGCCTTTGTACCAGTTATCAATGCTGGAGACGGAATTGGCGAGCATCCAACGCAAGCATTACTTGATTTGTATACCATTTATGAAAAGTTTCACCACCTTGATAACTTAATCGGTGTTTTCGCCGGCGATATGCTCAATGGCCGAACCGTGAAATCGTTGCTTAGAGGACTCTCGCATTACAAGGGAATTACAGCATACCTTCTTTCACCGAAAGCATTGCAACTTGCAAAAGAAGACTACAACGATTTTGCAGCAAGCGGCATTACCCTTATCCAAATAGAAAAAGAAGAAGATATTCCCAAAAACGCGCATTTTTGGTATTGGACACGGGTGCAAAAGGAACGGTTTTCTTCTCTGGCTGACTATGAGAAAGTAAAAAACAAGTTTATCCTTAGCAAACGGTTACTTTCAGCATACGGCAACAAGGATCTTATTCTTATGCATCCCTTGCCAAGGGTTGGAGAAATTGAAACAGACGTCGACGAAGACAAACGCGCTTTGTATCTTCGCTCGCAAGTACGAAACGGAATGTATGTACGGATGGCCTTACTCGCGCTTGTTTTAGGAAAAATAAAGTAAATCCGAAGCTCGAAACAATTTATTTCTATTAATCTCAATGAATATCTATGAATATCAGATATTTGTAGAGATTCGCTGACGCGAAATACATAGAAATTAATTGTAGTTTCAATAATCGAATTTCGGATTTTTTATAAATATGCATGGACAATTAGTTTTTGAGGATGGTTCGACATTTGAAGGTGTCAGTTTTGGTGCTCCCAAGAGTAGAGCCGGCGAGGTGGTATTTTCAACCGGCATGGTTGGGTATCCGGAGAGCATAACCGACCCATCGTACCTAGGCCAGATTCTTATTTTTACGTATCCTTTGATTGGCAACTACGGCGTACCAGATAAACGATTTTTGGAGTCGGAAAAAATCCAAACGTCCGGCATTATTGTCTCAACGTATAACGACACACCGTCACATTTTCAAAGCAAACGTTCTCTTAGTCAGTGGCTTAAAGACGAAAACATCCCAGCGCTTGCAATATCCGATACTCGACTACTCATACAAAAAATCCGAACAAAAGGAACCATGCTTGGTAAGATTGTGATTGATAAAGATGTTGCGCTCTACGATCCAAACAAAGAAAATCTCGTCGCGAAGGTATCAACAAAAAAGGTAAAAGAAAAAAAGTTTGCCTCAAAAGGGGACGCCTTTCGAGGCAAAAAGAGCATTATCCTTATTGACTGCGGGGCAAAAGAAAACATCGCTCGCTCGTTGGTAAAAAGAGGAGTAAAAGTGATCACAATTCCCTGGAACTTCGACCCTTTCTCCAATACCACGAATGTCATGCTGAACTCGTTTCAGAATCTCAATCCAAATGGGATTCCGAAACAAGTTCGGAATGACAAATTAGAATTCGACGCGCTTGTCGTTTCCAACGGTCCGGGAGATCCAAAAATGGCAGGCGTCACGATTCGGACTTTAAAAAAAGCTTTTAAAATAGGTTTACCAATATTAGGTGTCTGCCTTGGCCACCAGTTACTCGCGCTTGCAGCCGGAGGCGATACGCGAAAACTCAAGTATGGCCACCGAAGCCAAAATCAACCGTGTATTATGGAAGGATCAAAAAGATGCTACATTACAACGCAAAATCATGGGTTTGAAGTCTATAAAATTCCACAGGGATTCAAACCTTGGTTTACCAATGCCAACGACGGCTCAAACGAAGGGATTATTCACACCAAAAAACCAATCATGTCTGTACAATTCCACCCCGAAGCCTGCCCCGGTCCAACCGACACGGAGTGGATTTTTGACTTTTTCTTAGAAAAAATCAAACGAATAACGAATATAATTCCTTATTCCTAATTCGGGCCAGTACATGAACAAGAAATTAAACAAAGTATTAATACTCGGGTCCGGTGCCCTGAAGATTGGTGAGGCTGGAGAATTTGATTACTCCGGCTCGCAAGCGATTAAGGCTCTAAAAGAGGAGAGGATTAAAACGATTTTGGTAAACCCAAACATCGCAACCGTCCAAACCTCAAAACTACTTGCCGACACAGTCTATTTTCTGCCAGTCAATGATTATTTTGTTGAGAAGGTAATCGCAAAAGAGAAACCAGATGGAATTCTCTTGTCTTTTGGGGGACAAACAGCTCTTAACTGCGGACTTACGCTGTATAAAAAAGGCGTTCTTAAAAAACATAACGTTGCGATTTTAGGAACGCCGATTGAAGCAATTCAACTTTCTGAAGATCGTGATTTGTTTACGACGCATCTTCGAAAGCTTGACATCCCAACGCCATTAAGTAAAACCGCAACAACTGTCTTTGGGGCAAAGAAAATTGCGCAAAACATTGGTTACCCAATAATGGTTCGCTCCGGGTTTGCCTTAGGCGGGCAGGGGAGCGGCATTGCAAGAAACGAAGCGGAGCTTGAAAAGATTGCAACAAAAGCCTTGTCATTTGTAAATCAAATTTTGATTGAACAGTATCTCCACCATTTTAAGGAAGTTGAGTACGAGGTCGTTCGAGATAAAGACGATAACTGTATAACAGTGTGTAACATGGAGAATATGGATCCGCTTGGTATCCATACAGGTGAATCAATAGTCGTTGCTCCAAGTCAAACTCTTACTAATTTTGAGTACCACTATCTTCGCCAAGTTGCGATAAAGATCGTACGGAGTCTTAAGATTGTTGGAGAGTGTAACGTCCAATTTGCCCTAAACCCCCATTCGAAAAGTATCACGAGTACCACAAGTACCACGAGTATCACAGGGGAAGAAAAAAACGATCCCTCTCCCCGTGGTACCCGTGATACCCTTGATACCCGTGGTACTCTTGATTATTTCGTTATCGAGTTGAATGCTCGGCTTTCGCGAAGCTCGGCTCTTGCCTCAAAAGCAACAGGCTATCCTCTAGCTTATGTTGCAGCAAAACTCGCCATAGGCAAAAACCTTACCGAAATTAAAAATAAAGTTACCCGCATAACGCAGTCGTGTTTTGAACCCGCGCTTGATTATATAGTTGTGAAAATTCCTAGGTGGGATATCGAAAAGTTTAAAGGCGCCAACGAGCGCATTGGCACGAGTATGAAATCGGTTGGCGAAGTCATGGGTGTTGGCCGGACATTTGAGGAAGCCCTGCAAAAAGCAATCCGTATGCTTGATATAAAAATAGAGGGAGTAACAAGCAACGTCTTTTTTAAAAACAATGAAACAATTGAGCAATCGGCAACAACTCCCACGCCGAAAAGAGTTTTTGCAATATCACATGCAATAAAGAAAGGGATAAGCATCGAAGAAATCTACAAAAAAACAGGTATTGACCCGTGGTTTTTACACCGCATCAAAAACATTGTTGATAAAGAGAATGAACTAGTAAGATTATATTCTTCGAGTAAGCGAAACGCATCGAGAAGTTCATCTGGTAAATCGTTCTCGACAAGCTCGAACAATACGATTCCGAAAGCTACCCTTTTGCAACTTAAGCAACTTGGTTGTTCGGACAAACGAATAGCTGTGCTTACAGGACAGTCAGAGCTTGCAGTTCGTAAATTAAGAAAGTCTTACGGTATTATCCCATCGGTATTTCAGATTGATACCCTAGGCGGCGAGTTTCCCGCAAAAACCAACTATCTTTACCTTACTTATAATGGCAGTCACAACGATATAAAACCAGCTGGAAAAAAGGGGATTGTTGTTTTGGGCTCTGGCCCATATCGCATTGGCTCCTCTGTTGAGTTTGATTGGACAAGTGTTGCAACAGTGCAACAAGTAAAAAAAAACCGCAAGCAATCAATTATTATCAACTGCAACCCAGAAACTGTTTCAACAGATTACGATATTTCAGATCGTCTTTATTTTGAGGAACTAACGTTTGAACGCATTGCCGACGTTTATGATTTTGAAAATCCTTTTGGCGTTATTGTTTCGGTTGGTGGCCAGACACCCAACAATCGGGCAAATGCACTCAAAGACTACGGCGCGCATATTTTGGGGACAGATCCAGCTAACATTGACAGGGCAGAGGATAGGAATAAGTTTTCAAAATTACTTGATGAGATTGGTGTTGAGCAACCATCATGGGATAAATTTACCGATTTAGAAAAAGCTCTGCAGTTTTGTAAAAAAGTGCAGTATCCAGTTCTTTTACGGCCGTCGTATGTGTTATCTGGTACGATGATGCGCGTATGTCACAACTATGAAGAGTTAATAGAGTTTGTTAAAGATGTCGCGCATATTTCCAAAGAATATCCGGTGACGATTTCAAAATTTATCGAAGAAGCAAAAGAAATCGAGCTTGATGCTGTTGCGCAAAACGGCGCAATTGTTGCATCAGTAATTTCAGAACACATAGAAAACGCAGGTGTGCATTCAGGCGACGCAACAATTGTTTTGCCCCCGCAAAAGCTAACTGAAGCGACCAAAAAAAGAATCGAAGAAATTGGCCGTAAATTAGCAAACGAATTTCGCATTAATGGCCCCTTTAATATCCAATTTTTGGCAAAAGAGGACAACGTTTCTGTGATTGAAATTAACCTTCGCGCCTCGCGCACGTTTCCGTTTATCTCCAAGGTTACTGGTGTAGATTTTATCGAACTCGCAGTTGATGCTTTCTTCGGAAAACAATCGAACAATGCAGTAGTGAAGCAATTGCCGTTCGTAGCCGTCAAAGTCTCGCAGTTTTCCTTTGCTAGGCTAACAGGATCCGACCCGGTACTCCACGTTGAAATGAGTTCAACAGGAGAGGTTGCAAGTTTTGGAGAAGACACGGAAGAAGCGTTCTTAAAAGGCGAGCTGGCAGTTGGCGGCAAAATTCCCAAAAAAGGCATTTTTGTAAGCCTTGGCGGAAACGAAAATAAAGAGCGTTTTTTAGAGGCAGCAAAATTGCTGCCAAAACTTAAACTCCCAATCTATGCAACCGAAAAAACGGCACAATTTCTAATAGAGAACGGCGTAAAAGCAATAAAACTGCATAAAATCTTTGAGCACCAGTTTCCAAACGTCCTCGATTACTTTCAAAAAGGTAAAATTGATTTGACAATTAATTTGGTAGAAACAGCCCACCCTAAAGACGAAACCGATCACTACACCATCCGCCGTGCAGCAATAGACCACAATATTCCTATTTATACCAACCGCCAAAAAGCAAAATTATTTGTCAAAGCGATAACGACAAAAAAACTCTCCGACCTTGCTATCAAATCCTGGGATGAATACTGCTCTTGAGGCAGTTTACGCTCTTGCATACTTCTTACGTATTTCTCTGTTTGTTCTTAATAAAAAGCTCTAGTATGAACACATGATTACATCATCTGCCCGAAAGCTTCGGGCGGTTCCATTCCCGGAACCGACACTAAATGTAGTATTTCCCAAAATCCCAATTCTCAAGCTTTTAGATAAGATTGCTGATTACTATGAACGCGTTTCTCGGCAACATATCGTAACGCCGCTTTCCGCATTTTTCAGACTTTGGAATGCTCCTGTTCTATAAAAAATTGCTACTTGCAAATCACGTCAGTTGTCTGCTATTCTTATATTAACTTCGGGGTAGAGTGTAAATCTCTAATCGGTGGTTAAACTCCACGATCCTGAGAATATTCGAAGGAACGATCTGGTGGAACTCCAGAAGCGACCGTAAAGTCGGGATAGAAGAAGTATATGAACAAACTACGTTCGTTTGGTCCTGCCTTTATCATCCTCGCCGCCTTCTTGTGGAGCCTTGACGGCCTGCTTCGACGAAGCCTCTACGTTTTGCCGCCAATGGTTGTTGTTACGTACGAACACCTCATCGGCTTTATTTTACTTTTGCCGCTTCTTATTCCCCACATTGCAAAAATAAAAAAGATTAAACAAAAAGCTTGGGGTGCGTTTGCGTGGATTACATTGTTGAGCAGCATTTTAGGCACCTACTTTTACACCGCAGCGCTTGGAAAAATTCAGTTTATCCAATTCTCGGTTGTTGTTCTTTTGCAACAGCTTCAACCCTTATTTGTTGTCTTTTTCGCGTGGCTATTATTAAAAGAACATGTAAAAAAGATCTTTGTTTTATACGTTGCGATCGCCCTAAGCGGCGCATACATGGTGTCGTTTCCGGATTTGAAAGTGAACTTGGAAACTGGGCAGGGAACGGCAATTGCCGCCGCTTTTGCCGTCTTAGCAGCGTTTTGTTGGGGCTCGTCAACTGCGTTCAGCCGATATGTTTTACTGCAACTCCCAACAGTTGTCGCGACAGGACTCCGATTTGGACTCGCAGCAGTGTTAGGCTTTTTCTTCGTATTCGTCTTTAATCAGCAAGAAGCATTGACAAGTCTTTCGCAAACACAGTGGCTAACTCTCGGAGCAATCGCGCTCTCAACCGGCATGGTTGCGCTCTTTATTTACTATTATGGACTCAAGCGAACGCCTGCATCTGTATCGGCAATATGTGAGTTAACATGGCCGCTCTCGGCAGTAATAATTGACTTTGTGTTTTTTCAAAAGACTTTGAGTACGACCCAAACAATCGGCGCCCTCTTGCTACTCTTTGCAATTTATAAGGTTTCTTTGATGAGCAAAAAAATCGTCATCACCCCCCAAAGACCAGAATAATTTACATCACTTCCGCAACTACGCGTGTCGGGGAGCCGTCAAACTAGAGGCTTGCAGGAACAATCTTTACTTCTAATCTCGCCTTCAATGCCTTAGTGACTTTCTCCAAAGTTTTAAGTGTATATCCTGTATAGTCCGCTGATTCGATGCGAGAGATATTTGCTTGCCTTGTCCGAACCAATTTGGCAAGCTGGGTTTGGGTAAGCCCTGATTTTTTGCGCAAATCATAAATCTGAAACGCAATATCCCACGCCTGATCCGCCTTTTCGAATTCTTCTTTTAGAGAAGGATCCCGTTTAAGCAATTTTTCTGTTAATCTATCTAAATCATCTTTTCGTCTCTTCATAGTCAATTTGCCTCCTTTAGTCTTATTTCTCTTAATCTTTTTCTTGCAATTTCTAAATCGTTTACTGGCGTTTTTTGTTGTTTTTTAATAAATACGTGTAAAAGTATAATTATTTGTCCCTTCCGAAACGTATAAACAATTCTTAATATGTTTGTTTCTGATTTAACCCGCAACTCCCATAATCCTTGTTCGAGATGTTTTGATAAAGGTTCTTTGTGATAAATTCTATATCTTAATTTAGTAATCGCTTGTCGAGTTTTGGTAACAAGTATACGATTACTTTCGATCAACTCTATCAAAAACTCCTCAATAGGACTTTTACCGTGTTTGTCCTTATAAAAGACAATTTCAAATTCCATAGATATTATATATCAAATTTGATATATAAGTCAAGTGATCAAAATTTGTTTGTTTATTATATCATTACCGTTCTATTTAATTTCCGCAACTACCCGCGCGGGGGAGCCGTCGAGTTGGAGACTGAGTGGAAAGTTTGATCAATTTTTTTGAGCAGCATCCCCCGGATACACCGGCGTCTGCTCATTGATAATGACTGATGGGTCAACAAAGCTCACAAGGAGATTATAACAAAATATGGCCTAAGGAACTATTTGGAAAACTTGTTTTTTGCGGAATAAAGCCAGAAGAACAATACTGAAAAGATTATTAAATCAATTAATCCAACCCCTCCAACTCCAGCGCCCTCTACGGTTGCGCTATAAATAATTAGAGCTAATCGTACTAACGCATAGATGCCAAGCCCATACACTGCCGATAACTTCGTTTTTCGAAGGCCAATTCCAATTGCAAGTATTCCTATTGCCATAGCAAATGAAATTGTTGCGATAACATCTTGAAACTTTAGAAGATCAAAAATTCCTGTAAAAGCGCTAAACGCTCCGAAGATAATCAGAAGGAACCCTACGGTCTTTGCATTTTTAGCAGCATCCATCATAGGTCTATGTTCAATAGTATCATGGTGATAATCTTTGTCAATAGTGCATTTTTAATAGCATGTGCTAGAATAGCAGGGAGTATGGCGCTTTTTAGACTGCCGGGATTAATAGACCCGCATGTGCATCTTCGCGATCCGGGGCAAACTCACAAAGAAGACTTTTTCTCTGGCACAACTGCTGCCCTAAGCGGCGGGTTTACTACAATCTTGGACATGCCGAACAATAAAATAGCAATTACTACCGAACAACTACTGAAGGAAAAAATTGCAATTGCAAAAGGCAGTATTGTCGCAGATGTCGGGTTTTACTTTGGCTCGATGGGGGATAACCTCAACGAGTTTCCAAAAGTCGTTGATAAGGTGTTCGGTCTAAAACTCTACCTTAATCAAACAACGGGAAACCTCCTTATTAACAAAAATAAACTTAAAAGCATCTTTAGCGCCTGGGGTAAAACTGTTCGGCATTTACCAATCCTTGTCCATGCAGAAAACGAGAGTCTTCGGAGTGTTTTGGATGTTGTGAAAGAAACAAAACAAAACGTCCACGTTTGCCACGTTAGCACTCAGGCTGATTTGGCGCTAATTTTACGGGAAAAGGAAAGTCGACTCCCAATCTCCTGCGGTGTTACCCCGCACCATTTATTTCTAACCGAACATGACGCGAATGTATTAGGTCCGTTTGGAAAAATGAAACCGCCGCTTGCGAAAAGAAAAGACGTTGACTTTCTTTGGAAAAATCTTAAAGCAATTGACGTTGTCGAATCCGACCACGCCCCACATACAAGAAAAGAAAAACTCGAAACCACCTTTGGGGTTACGGGTCTTGAAACAACATTGCCTTTGCTGCTCACTGCAGTTTGGGAAAAGCGACTAAACATTGATGACATCGTCCGCCTTTGCGTAACAAACCCTGCTCGCATTTTTGGCTGCCAAACCGACCCAAATACCCATATCGAAGTAGATCAAAGCATTTCATACACGATAGAAAATCGCAAGCTTTACACCAAATGCGGCTGGTCGCCATTTGCCAACTGGCGTGTAAAGGGCAAGGTTAGAAGAGTAATACTGCGCGGTAAAAAAGTCTTTGAGGATGGAAAAGGTATATCTGTTGCTAAGGGATCAGGCCGAATAATTTTCCCCGTGCCTTGCGCTGATTAATTATCTATGGTAATGTAATAGTACATGGGAGTGTTAAAAACACCTTTATTCACAATTCTTTTTATCTTCCTTGGTTTCTTGCTCTACACAAAGCTCTTTGGAGCTATCCCGTTTTCGGTAACGAGCATACAGACAACAAAAACAGACCTTTTTAAAGTAACAGGCGAGGGCAAAGCAACTGCCGTACCAAACCAAGCAGATTTATCTTTCGGAGTCACAAAAACATCGTCACGAATCGCCGATGCGCAAACGCAGGTGAATACTGCAATCAATACTATACTTGATGAACTCAAAAAGCAGGGAATTGCGGAAAAAGATATTAAGACTACAAACTACTCCTTATACCCGGACTACGATTACAACGCAGGACGAAACACCATTCGCGGCTATACCGTGACGCAGCAAATAAATGTAAAAGTAAAACCGATTGACAAAATAAATGCCGTGGTTGATCTTATTACGCAAAACGGCGCAAATATGGTTGGCGGTATTTCCTTTTCACTAGACGATAATGAACGAAAAAATCTTCAAGAACAAGCACGCAAAGAAGCTATCAACATTGCCAAAGAAAAAGCGCAAAGCTTGGCATCCTTAGCAGGTTTACGGCTTGGAAGAATCGTTGATGTGCAAGAAGGTTTTGTCCAAGAGCCATTACTGTATCGAGGATTAGAACTTAGTGCGCCGGCAACAGATCAGAAAACAGAAACCAACATCACCCCCGGGGAAAACACCGTGCAAATAACCATCACCCTCTCCTACGAAACAAGATAACGGCTTATTGACAATCTCCATCTGTAGCTTGCTAACTTTTACTAAAACAGGCTTCGGTTTAATTCTTTTTATTGCCGCTATGAAATGCCTTGTGTACCTCACGCAGTTGGCGGTTTGTAATGTGCGTGTAGATTTGCGTGGTGGCGATGTTCTTGTGTCCCAGCATTTCTTGGACCGAGCGCAAATCTGCGCCGTTTGAAAGAAGATCTGTAGCGAACGAATGGCGAAGTGTATGTACCGTTGCATCAACCGGTAGGCGAGCACGCCGCACATACTTTTTCACAATCCGCTCAACGCTTCTGGCAGTTAGCCTCATTTTCTCTCCGTTGTTTTCCTCCAAAACTGCTCCTGAATAACGAATGAATAAGGGTTTAAACTGATCCTTTCGCTCGCTTAAATATTTCTTAAGCCACAAAGCCGCCCGCTCGGAAATAAAAACAACTCTTGCCCGTCCTCCTTTACCAATAACTCCAAACTCGCGCCTGTCAATGTTAAGCTGTCCGTGGTTTAGTTTTACAAGCTCCGAAACACGAAGACCGGTTGAAAAGAGCATCTCTAAAATTGCCCTATCTCTAATTCCTTCTTCTTTGGATGTATCAACCGACGTAACAAGCCGCTCGATTTGCTCGCGCTCTAAAAACTTAAGCGAGCGGCTTTCGGCTTTTGGCAAATCGATTTTTGACGGCTCAAGCGTTTTATAGTCGTTTTTGAGCAAGAATCTAAGGAACGAGCGCAGTGCAATAACGTAGTAATTTTGGGTAATGCGCTTTAGAGTCATCCCTTTCTCGTCGGCCCGATTGGCTAAATACACGCGGTACTTCCTGACAGCCGCTATGTCTAAATTTTCGATTGATTTTCCAACAGCAGGGGAATACCACTTGGCAAAAGTAGTAAGGTAGTGCCTGTAGTCACGGATGGTAAGCTTTGAGCAGTTTCGCTCGATTTCTAAGTATTCCAAAAACTGGTTTATAAGTTCGGGCAGGGAAGTGATCATATAAATATTCTACGACGTAATCTCCAGCTTCGCAAGGCGAGGCCTTGCAAGATAAAAAAGATTTTTTCGTCGCATAATCAGTTAATCACACTTCTTTTCCGACGTCAATATCTCGCCTGGTAACTCTTGGGAGCGCTACGAAGCACGTAACCAACACCAGGAATCGAAATAATAAAGCGTGGTTGTCCGAATTTATGCTCTGGATTTAGTATTGCGTTTAATCGAGCTATATATGGCTTTAATATCCCAACACCATCTCTTCTACCAAAAGTATCCAGTACATCATCAAGGAAAGAATCGTGCGCTATAACTATACCGGGTAACCCTTGAAGTCTAGTCAAAATAAGATTCTGCATAGGCGTTAAACAAGTTTCTATGCCTTCTACCGAAACAATGCGGCTATTAGAATCATACTTATATCCAGGCCACCCGTCTAACCCCGGGTGTACAAAAGACCACTTCGGTTCCTCTTTCGGCTTCGTTGGATCAACAAGCACAAACCCTCCTTTTACGCCTAAAAGAAATTGGGGCTTACCCTTTACATTACCTGGTTCTAACTTCCTACGCAAATGATAAATATATGTCTTTATATCAGTAGATATATCTAACCCAAGTTCGATGAGTCGTTCTCCAATTACTTTCTTTGTAACTAATCTATTTGGGCTCTCTTCAAGTATGTAAAGCAGCGCATTTTCTCTAGGTGTTAGAAAAATGTTTTCTCCCTTAACCTCAACGCTATCTCGCTCGGGATAATGCGTCCAAGCCGGATGCACATAAACCCACTCCGGTAGTTCAGCAGAGCTAGACTTGTCTTTTAAGCGGCTTGGGTCATTCAGCCGATAACCACTCTCCTTTATTCTTGTTATAACTTCTCCAAAAGAACCATTTATATGACTAGGTCTAATCTTTGCTCGTAGATGACTCATATGAACTTTAATTAAACCCAGATCGAATCTATCTGCTGTGCCATCTAAACCAAATACATTTTTTAAAATACTGGAATCAGAAACCAGTCTATTCGGTGTTTTCTCAAGTAAGCAAAGTAATCTGTTCTCCGTAGGATTAAGATTATTGGTTTTTCCTTCTATCTCTACAGTGCTGCGATTTGGATCGTGCACATAACCGGGAAAACCATTAATTCCAGGATAAACGTATATATCGTGTTTGGGCATCTCCTCATCAACAAGCATGTATCCTTGCCTAGGAACTGTAACTATAACTTTTGGGTTCTCCAGATCTCCTATTGCCATACGGAGTCTATGAATGCCTTCTTTTGGAGGTCGCGGCGAACCTAACCGGCCAGTTCTTATTTTAAGATCTCCTACAGCAACAACACGATTCACATTTTCCTCTAAAACTGCAAGCAGCCTGCTATCAAGAGTCCAAACTCTGCTTGGGCGACCTTTTGTCGTAACTGTCCCTGATGTTATATTATGATCAAATACTGGGTGATGGTAGACGTTTGATAAATCGGGAGAGGCAGAAGCGGGAACCGGCTCCCTAAGGCGCATTCTAGGTAGAAAACGACGTTCTAGAGCTACCATATCTTCTTAAAGCAGCAGGCAGAAAGATTATACATCTTTCTTGTTGATTATAAAAGTTAATAGCAATATAATAAAACACGTGACGCGATTTCTTCTTGACAGCGGCGATCCAGACGAGTACCGCGAGATTTCAAGCCTTGCCAAGCAAAAAGGCCAAGAATTGTGGGGTTCAACAACTAATCCCACGCTGATTGCAAAGACAATATCGAGTAAAAAGATTACCCAGGATGAGGCTATTGCGCTTCAGAAAGAAATTGCACTTGAAATCCTAAAAATTGTTCCCGGCGCCGTTTCTGTTGAAGTGTATGCAGACGAAATAACAACAGCCAAAGAGATGATTTCGCAAGGAAGAGACTTTGCGGCCTGGGACAAGCGAATTGTCGTAAAGATTCCAACTAATATTGAAGGCTTTAAGGCACGAAGCGTTTTACGAAAAGACGGCATCTTAACCAACAACACGCTTGTGTTTTCGCTTGAACAGATTTTTGCGATTTGTCTGCATGAAGAAATTATCCAGCAAACTTACGGTCCTATTAATTCATTCAGCGGATGGCCGCCGTTTGTATCGCCGTTTGTTGGCAGGCTCGATGATAGCGGAGTTGATGGTATGGAGCTGGTTGAGCAATCCATGGTTATGAAACAGAAGCTTAACTTCACATTCCCGCAGGGCCGAAAGGTTTGGATGCTTGAAGCATCAGTAAGAAGTACATCGCATATAAAGCGAGGCATAAATGCAGAAGTTGAACTCCTTACCGCACCGGCAACAGTATATAAAGAATGGTTTACGCTTAAATCTGAAGAGCGCGAAAAACTCGATACCCAACAGTACGCAGCTTCCTTATCCGATCTGCCAAAATGGGAAATCCCGCACCATCTTCTCCCAACAGCAACAGAGGATGCCTTCTTCCACCTGCTTACGACTGACAAACTTAACATCCGCCATCCGCTTACCGATAAAGGCATTCTCCGTTTTGCAGAGGATTGGAAATCAATTCTTGTGTGAACTTGACAAACCTAGGCCGGGCTGCGCACCGAGTTTCCTCAGCAAGAGAACAAGGATTGCAGCTTACTGTACCTGTCGCGGCCGCAGCTCTCCTGTCGCGCTTGCTGTTAAAGGAAACATTAAATTATTGAGGGCGGATCAGCAACGCAGGACTAGAAACATAACCCTGGGCCGGGTTTTTATTTCGAAATGACAGAGGAAAATTTGAACCTGCGTTCGTAAACATGGGTCAGCAAACGAAATGCTATGTCGCACGCAGAAACGCAAGATATCACGCTGGTTCACGAAGTACAATCCTGTGACACGAAATTCTTCCGTAGGGTTACAGATAAAATCCCATAGTAGGGGACAAGCCGTATTATCCAAGAATCGGGTATCAAAACCCTTAGAGTAGCTGAAGTTCCTAGGAATTTAAAATTTTTTCATTAATGCTGACGCAGAAGGCCGCATAAAAGAACCCCTCCCCCTAGAGTTTGGCCACCCGACGTCGTAAAAGTATTATTGTACGACGTAATCATTTTTACTTCTCTGGGTTTTCCTTGTTGTTTTTTATATCTTAATGGGATTTTGTGGGAGAAGTCTGCTCTTTGGGTAAAACCCGCCGCACATGACTTTTTGTAGCATACATATATACGCAATTCCCATATAATTTTTTTACCACTTATTGTTTTGGAGAAGGCGCTCGCCCACAAGTAAGACGAATCATTCGTTTAGGTCGTAAAATCAATCTAATTTACTTATTTTAGCTTCAATCCGCTACGCCAGTTGGCGGACGGCGGAATTTATAACGGTGCACTTTCAAGAAGCCTAATGCCTAATTATGTTAAGTTTAGACTATCAAATCAATCTAAACGTATTTTTTCAGCCTCAACTCACAGTTGCTTACGGCGTAACCGTTATTCGTATTTTTTTCAGTCAGATGCAATAATTAGCAACACTATTCCCGAGCAGGACGCGATGGAGGCTATTAGACTTTACCTTTTGGTCGTTTGCTAAAGACTTAAAAACCAATGAGACTAGCAACCAAACAACGGAGCTTACCCTTCATTCTCTTCAGGGCTGTGAAAATTCAGCTTCAACCCTTGTGAAAATTAGAGTTATCCACATTTAGCAGCAAACAGCTAGCTTTGCGAATAAGTCCTATAATATTTCTTACATTTGTTACTATATCAAAGTATATCCCCGCACCGTCTGGTGAGTAATAATCACACCTCTCTCCCCTTCTCTTGTCTTTGCTCCTACCAAGAGGTAAAAAGGAGTAAAATAAAAAAAACTGTGATGGAAACCCAAATATATTCCCAAAGCACCGATCGGAAGAGCCGTTTCTCAAACCAAACGCCTGTAAGACCAACAATCGTATAAAAAATACCGGTTAAAAATAGAGCAACAATAGTGGGAGAACTTGGCCAAAACCACATAATAAGCCCGATCTCAAGCATAACAGATGCTAACGTAGTAGTCCAAAGAACGTTTGCTATTGGTAATGGATTAAGCGTTCTAACCCACAAGGAGTGATGTATCAAAAAAAACGACGCAGCAAAAACTAGCGCACCCGATGTAATAAGTTGGGTATGTAAAGAAAACGTTACGTTAATGAGAAAAAAGTACGAAATAATAGTCAGCACAAGCGATACGGTTTTAGCCGATGCCAAAAGCGCAATCGTCCGAATGGAAGCAACTGTAAAGATATTTTGGCTCAAAAAAAGGGAGTACAATCCAAGCCCATAAAACGATGTCATAATAATTCTTGTAAGCATTCTATCGGGTACCAAGGAGTAAAAAATTCCGCAAGAAAAACTGTAGAAAAATGGCAAGACAAAAAGTGAAATTGAAAAACTGCCGCGGATATCCTGAAAATTAGCGATAAAAAAGAGCGCGCCTGTGGCAAGCCCTAAGAAAAAAGATGCAATAAAACCGGACTGACCCAATCGAAACCAAGAAGAGAAATAAAGCAAAGCGGTTAAAAAGCAAACTGCAATAATATATCGCTGTCTTTTTCCCTGCAAGAAGGATATTACCCATGCAAATCCACTTCTTACTTCTGCTCTTCGGCGAAGATTGTTCTTAAAAAATCTGGAAATGGTAGTTTTAACCTGCATGTTACTCTATTTAAAATAGTGAGTATATTTTTTGTTCTTAATCTGTATCGGGGAATATAATATTGGTATAAACTTCTTGCACATCGTCTAGATTTTCAAGAAGGCGCAGTGCCAAAAGCATGCGCGCCGCGTCTGTTTCTTTTAGCACAACATTTATTGTCGGAATAAGGGAAAGCTTTGTATCCGCAACAGTAATACTCTCTTGCAATCTTTGCCGAACTTTTGCAAGGTCATGCGGCTGTGTATAAATTAGCAGATCATCCCCTGCTTCTTCGATGTCCTGCCCGCCAGCCTCCTCAGCTATTGTAAATAAATCATCAATAGACTTGCCGTTTCGTTTTATAGTAATTACCCCACGTTTTGCAAACAGGTATGCAGTACTGCCTGGGGCAACCATTGTAATACCATACTTCTCCATGATGTTTCGAATCTCGTTTTGGCTTCGCTGTTTGTTATCGGTAACTGCCTCCACTATAATAGCGCCGCCTTGTGGACCAATCCCTTCGTAATTAACCTGCGTAACCTCCTTGTCCTTCTCCCCTTTTCCCAGGGCACGGTCAATTGCACGAGATACATTTTCTTTTGGCATGTTAACTTCTCGTGCTTTTTCTATTGCAAGGCGCAGCCGAAAGTTTTGATTTGGATCAGAAATACCACCCCCATCTCTCACAGCTATAGTAATAGTGTTTGCAATTTTTGTAAATGTTTGGCCGCGCCTAAGATCTGCTACTCCTTTTTGACGTTTAATCTGCGCCCACTTTGAATGACCAGACATAAGAAAAAAGTACCACGGGTATCAAAAGTACCACGCGTATCACGAGCTTTTGTTCTCCCTGTGGTACTCGTGGTACCTAATTATATTCCTATCCCTTGACTTTTGCAATAAAGCCTTGTAGAATTTAGACCAATCTCAAATTGTGACACCGCTTAAAGACCAGGCTATCCAAACTGCCCTTACAGGAAACTGGAACAGCGCAATTTTGCTCAATAGACAGTTATTAAAAGAAAACCCAAGTGACATCGAAGCGCTCAATCGCCTAGCATTTGCTTTTACAGTCTGTGGCAAAATAAAGGAAGCAAAAAGTACATATATTAAGGTATTAAAACTTGACTCGCAAAATCCTATTGCATTAAAAAACCTCAAGCGCCTCTCAAGCGTACCCAAGGCAAACGGCTACCGGCAAGCATTTCACATTGTCAATACTAAAGATACGCTCTTTTTGGAAGAAAGCGGAAAAACGAAAATTGTTGAACTCGTAAACATTGCAGAACCTAAAATCATTAGCACCCTCATGGCAGCAGAACCGCTTTACCTGCGCATTAAACGATTAAGAATCTTTGTCTGCGACGAAAAAGGCTTGTATGTCGGTATGTTTCCAGACGACATCGGAAAAAGGCTTATTAAATTTATCAATGGAGGCAATGACTATGAGGCATATATTAAATCCGTTGAGCATCGCCGAGTAGTCATCTTTATCCGCGAAATAAAACGTTCCGCTCGATTTAAGAACCAACCATCATTTGTCTCAGGAGAAAAAGTTAAACACACAATGCCCAAAAACTTCTATAATGGCGAATCGGATTCAGCTGGAGAAGAAGTTCTAGAAGCTGAATGATCAGCTTCACTTTGAAAAATAATCCTATTTGCTAAAAGCTCCTTTTTTACTTTTTTGTGCAGCCGTTCATCTTTTTGCAGTTCGTGCAAACTCAAAATCGCCCAAAGAAACGAAATAACCAAAAGAACAGCAATAATAAATGGGATATCCATGTGTTTTCTATCCTTTAGAATATATCCTTTCCTACGCTATCTCTCCCAAGTGTTATAACAATATCGGCAATTCCCGGAATATGCAATTGGCTGCTTGAAACTGATAGTATCTTCTCAAACCGAGAAAGCGTGTAACTTTTTTCTCCATAATAGGCAATACCTGACGTGCTTGCAATAGTATCCGCAGTTGTCACAAGAATTACATTTCCTCCCATGTGCGAAACAAATTTTGCAAGCCGCGCGCCAAAACCTGATTCCCCTGTTGCGTTGACTACCTCAACACTCAACTTCTCCTCGGCCAAAGCTGCATCTGTAAATAGGCGGGAAGTTTTCTCTGTAAGATATTGCGGTTCGTTTATATGGTTTTCTTCTACCCCAGGTACTATAATATCTGTTCTTATCACTGCGTGTTTGGGAGCGGACTTGGCAAACCACCACAGCCTAATAATATCAAAAACAGTAAGTTCTGTCTTAAGGGAGGCATACCGAGTAAGCATTAAAAAAAGCTGTGCATCAATATTTTCTCCTTGCTTAAAGCGGTACGATACTGTCGCGTCAACGGGAATCTTAAGTTTTTGGCCGATTTTTTTTGCCTCTATTTGCCTTTTTGAGGTTATGCTTGCAACTAAAATTGAGCGATCTTCTGGCGAAAATGAGAGAATGTAAGCAGGCGCTGTATCAATTACTATAGTTAAGCGATGTTTTCCGTCAAACAAGCTAAGTGAAGCAATATTAGCGATTTTTACAAATAGAGAAACTCCAATAATAATAACTATTCCAACGCAAAAGAAAAGGAGCAATTTCAAGCTTTTCCCATTCTCAAGACTTTTTGGCCTGCGAGTACTTGTCATGTGGGATATCTTTAATAGTCTTTTCGCTTTTTTACAATAATTTCAGGAAGAGTAAAAGTCGGCTTATTAGAATAACCTACCACTGTCCCTTTTTCTTTTCCTTTTTTCGCTTTCCTTTTTTCGCCTTTGTAAAATCCTCCAAAGCTTCCCATATATTCACCTTGAAAATACTACCAATACTACCAATACTACCAATAACCCAATAAATAAATCAACCCCGCAACAAAGCAAGAAACCCCAGCAGTTCTGATGGCAACGGACTTTTAAGCGTTATCACCTCTCCGTTTTTTGGGTGGAAAAATGAAATTTTTGCCGCGTGCAAAAAAAGGCGGGGAAGCATTTTTCGGTCTGCCCGTGCTGTTTTTCGGCCGGCGTACAACTCGTCACTGACAATCGGGTGGCCGATATATTTTAAGTGAACTCTGATTTGATGAGTTCTTCCCGTCTCCGGATAGAGTTCTACAAGCGTCAATTTTTCTTTTTTATTCATAATTCCTAATTCATAATTCCTAATTCTTCTAAATCTCGTCACCGCATCACGGCCGCCTGCGACAACACCAAATTGCTTCCGATTCCAAGGCAGTCTGCCAACCGGCACCCGTATCTGCCCTTCTTGTTCAATTGGTGTTCCATGCACAAGCGCAATGTATGTCTTTTTCACTTTTCGCTCTTTAAATTGCGTCTGCAAATTGGCAAACGCCTCGGGTGTTTTTGCGATGAGGAGTATCCCCGACGTCTCCTTATCAAGCCGATGCACGATCCCCGCCCTGCGGGAAAATTCGAAATTCGAATCTCGAAATTCGAAACTATTTTGGTCATTTGAATTTGTAATTTTAGATTTGTTTCGTGCTTCGGATTTCGGATTTCGGATTTTTAAATAGTCTTCTGCCCATTCCTGCACCGTCTCTTCTCCCCTTGTCGTATCGGCACGATTAACCGTCATACCAGATGGTTTATTGATAACAAGTAGATTGTCATCCTCGTAAATTACATGCGGCTCCATAACGTTTACTGCTTTTTATTGGACAAAAATGTTGGAAAATATATTAACAATTTTTCGTATCGAACTAAAAAAAGAATTGCTCCAATAAGCATTAGCAGCAAGAGTATTACTTCAATTCCCAGTATCTTTACCGGCTCTTTGAAAAATGTAACTACTCTTACAACAAGCAAGCTAAAAGAAAAGAACAATATTGCGATTGCAGCAACACTTCCATCTCTCATTCCCTTTTTAAAAAATATGTTTCGTAATACAAAAAACAGAGCTAAAAAAATTACGGACACAACCTGTAAGCCGTACAAACCTATACCAAGGGCAATTGCCGGCAATGCTGCAAGTGCAAACAAATCAAATATTCGACCAACAGGATACTTCTTGCGCTTGGTAAATAAGTAAAGGGTCACTATCGAAAAAATAATGCCGCCGGTAAGCATCAATCCTGGAAAATACGTAAATAGGAGAAAAACAAGCGGGTTGAGAAACCCAGAATCATAGTTGGAAACTACATATAAAAGTCGCGCGCCAAACATTCCGGAAAAAACAGTAATAAATGCTCCGTCAAATATTTTTTCATGAGGAACATTTTTGCGAAGCAAGACGTAATCATCGCTTACAAACACGTAAAGCACGTAGAGAAAAATCAAAAGTGAACTAATAAGAATAATAACTGAAACATCCATATGTGTTTTACCTACCTCTATGTAAAAGTACGCGAATAACGCCAAACAGAAGAATAAGGATGCCTATAACAACAAGCACCGCTGTTACGCCGAAAAAATCTGCCAACACCCCGACAATAAGAATCGGAATAAGCGAGAAGATACCAACCAAGGCGTTGAGCGCCCCGTACACTTTTCCGCGAATCTCCTCTGCCGTTTCTTCTTGTAGAATCGTGTTTGAAGGAACAAAAACAAACGCATTCGCTATCCCAAGCATAAATGAAAGTGCCACGATGTCGTATACATTTTTCAACCCTGTTTTTACTCCAAACGGCAAAAGTAAGATGCCAAAACCGGAAAGAAAAACACCAACGGTGGCAAGGGAAGTTTTAGAAATTCGATGTAAGAAATTACCTATAAGAAAAGAACCCGCTACCATCCCAAGCGCTGCGGGAGAAGCAAAATACAAAGGGAATTCGCTAACGGTAATACCCAAAACCTTAACTGCGTATTCAGGGCCGATGACGGCAAAAATAAAAATAAGTATTTGCGAGAGTGTGAGAAGGAAAAGTGACCGATAGACTCCTTGCGTTTTAACAATGAAGGAAAACGCAGTCTTCACTTCACCTCGAATATCAATGCTGGTATTGTTTCGTTTTTTTTCAATTATTTCTTGATGTTTGGGTACTTTAATAAGCCAAATAAAAATTGACGCAATCAAAAAAAGAACGGAGAGAAAGATGAAGATGTTGTTTTTTCCCAAAAGTATAAGAAGCGGTCCGGTAAGCGCATATCCGGTAAGCACCGAACCATACAGCCCCATGCCAAACAAGGCATTTGCGGGAAGAAGAAATTGTTTTTTTACAAGGATAGGAATCATTGGTGTTTCTGCGGGAATAAAAAACTGCGCGATAACGGCAATGCAGAATGCCAACAGGTATACAAGCGCAAGCACCGTGCTAAAAAAGATAAACGGAATAAGAAGTAGCATGCGAAAAATGTTTGTGTAAAGTAAAATTGTTTTTTTACTCTGCCGGTCAACATAAGCTCCCGCGGGTATTCCAAAAAAAATAGCCGGAGTTGTAAGAGCTAAAACTACTCCTGCAACAGCGGTGTTTGAGTGGGTCAACTCATAGACAACAACAATGAGAACAAAATGCAGCATATTCATTGCCATCTGCGAACAAATTTCAGCAATTATGAGGAAGGAAAACGGCCGGATAGAAAGCGTGCGTAAAAGCAGGCTGTTCATACACATTAGACCTTTTCGCTGTAAGACCCGTCTCGAGTATCAATGCGGACAGTGTCTCCTTCTTTAATAAATAACGGCACTTTTGTTTTTAATCCATTCTCCAATACCGCATCCTTGTAAATGTTTGTTGCCGAGTTTCCCCGAAGGGACGGCGCGGCGGCGCTCACCGTAAATTCCATTTTCGGCGGCAGGGCTAAAGAGAGCGGATCCCCTTCCAAAAAACTAATCGAAAAATTCATACCTTCTTTTAGGTACACATGGCCAGAAAGTTTTGGAAGGGGAATTTCCATCTGCTCAAAACTTACCGTATCCATAAAGTAGCACGTGTCTCCATCTTTATACAAAAATTGCATATCTTTTTTGTAAAGGTTGACGCTGTCAACTCTTGCTCCGTTGATAAAACTTTTCTCTGTTGTCGCGCCGGTTTTGATATTTTTTACTTTCACTTTAATATTAGCGCTTCCCCGCCCCATTTTAATGTGTTCGTAAGAAAGCACCTGAAAAATCTGCCCTTCGTCTTCAAAAATTGTCCCAGCGCGCAAATCAGTAACGTTAATCATTGCACTATTGTATACTACTGCACTTTGTGTTTGCAAGAATAGATGTGGTTGGACGCCGCAGAGCGTTTTGCGCGGCGTGCTATATGAAGCGCTGGCAACCACATGTAAAATGTAGTATAATTTTCTTATGCCACCAGAAGGATCATCACCAGAAAGAGGATTCCTTGGTAGACTTCGAAAGTTCATTTTGAAAGGTCCTGCTCGAAAAGAACCTACTCCACCGCCAGAACCACCAACTATTTTTAGTTTCTCAGAGAAATTTCACGACATGAATCTAAAAAGACATACTATTCGGCTTGGAAACTGCTTCGAGGGCTGGCTTGAGACAACTCGAAGGGAAGATGAACAATTTACTGATGAACAACTGGTCGCAACACTTAATGGAAGTGGGACAGATTTTAGAAAAGCAAGACCCGCTTTTTGGTATATGGTAGAACGCGGAACGCTTGAACAATCATTAAATGTGTTCAATGAGGTATTAAGTAATCCACCAGAAAATATTAAAAACGGAGAAAACAACCTGTTTATACGTCCTGATATTGCTCTTGATGTAGCTGATCTTATACTAAAAAGAGATGTTGTGAGAGATGGAAAACAAGCGCTCACAGCGCAAGAAGAGGGGGCTTTTCAAGCACTTTTTACAAATATGTTGTCAGCGTATAAAAGTGGTTCTTCTGCATTTGCAGAAAGAAGACAAGTCAACTGGTATGAATCTCGTGTTGCTAGCTCTCTACGCAATTTGTATAACAACCATAGCGAATTATTATACGGACTAGGAGGAAAACCATTTTTAGAAATAATGTCAGAAGTCAAATCGATTGAGGCATTTAAAGAGCTTGCTCGTGCTTGCAAAAGGCTATCTCCCAAAGAAGCAGCAATATCGCTTGCTATGTCTATAAGATTACCAGAGTTAGTCAAAGCAAACGTCTCGGAAGAGTATTGGAGAGATTCCGTCCAAGAAGAGTTTCGATCTGCAGTCAATTCTCTTGTAATAGCTTTACTGGATCGAAGGGGAGAACTATCGGACGAAGATAAAAAAGCAGTAATTATCTTTTTAAGGTTAACAGAACCGGTCTTAAAACCATGGGGCGCATATGAGTATGCCCTTGTCATGACAGATTTTTATGGAAAGTTTCCTGAATTTAAAGAAGCAACGCTGTCGAGGAATCCAGTAGCAGAGGAGATCGATCTCCCAGCAATCAAGAAAGGACTAGTTGAAAACCCACTAACAGATCCATTTTGGGAGGACTTAAAGGCAAAACCGCCTCACAAGAGTAGGAAAAATTAGTAGGTCCAAGAGTAGTCCTTTGCCAAAGCTACGAAAATAGCTTAATTCTTCCTCTTTTTGGCAAATAGTGGCTAAATAGGCTAAATAGCATTTCGTGTTGGCACAGTCAGTTTCATATCTTTTACCGTCTTGAGCTTCCAATTTCAGTCCGTGACAAAATGTCACGACCTTACTGCCTTCTTCTTTGAGCCTTTGTTTAAGTTTTCTCCAATATGCATTACTATCGACGCTATCAGTTAGTGCTCCACAAATTATCTTGCCTTACGAAGAAATTTTGCGAGCTCTTTTCGATTTGTGGTAAGAAAGAGCGCATTTGATGTAATCTGCTCGAGTACCTGCAAAACAGTCCGCTTGGTTCCAGGAGTCTTATTTTTGTCAAAAAAGTTTTTTATCTCTCTTGCCTTTTCTATTGTGGTAAACGAATCTGCTGCTTGAATGAGCCGGGATAGCATATGTCCTGCCATATAGCGCTCGTGAAATGTTTTCCAATGGTTTTGCACAAAATCCCACGCACCATTGCGGCCCTGCGGGTTTCCCCATACCGAGTGCAAAATGCCAATGGTTGACTGCGACCGCACGTCTTTTGAAAGAGAAAACGCAAGGGTTTTTAAAAGCAATGATTCACTTTTGAATTTTCCAAGTGCCGACGCTATCCGATCTTTTCGCTGATGAAGCATCGTTTTTTTATATGTATTGATCAGTATTTCATGCTCCTTCTCTCCCCCATTTTCTGCGGCGAGATTAAAAACAACGCTTTCCAAATCAGCATCAATGCTGCCTTTTATTGCTAATGGGAAAAGCGACTGTGCTTTTTTAATTGTTTCTGTAGCTTTATTTGTCCCAAAATGGTAAAGTACTAAACTTCGAAGCAGTGTTGTGAAGTGGTCTTCATTTTGCTTCTTCTCCCAACCGACTTTTTTCGCAATTGGTGAAAGTATGCTTCGGCAGTACGCTTGGAAGTTTTCGAAAAACGGCTCATCTGCAAGCAGTGTTGTGAGATGCGATAATGCTGTTACTATTTGCGCCCAGACAATGTAATTGTCTTCTTTCTTATAGCTTTGAAGCAGTAGTAACGCATGAGAGATAGACGTTTTGCCGGCAAACGAAAGATCAAATGCGTCGCGGGCAATACCGAGTCTATCAGGTGGCGGTAATTGCTTTTGAGAAACCGCACCTTGCAACAATGAAAGGAGCTTTGATGCGTAGCCGATGCGAACGAAACTATGCTCGCCTACGTTCATTTTTACAAAACGGTCTTTTGGTTTTGGCAGATCCATGGTTTTTTTTGTCATGAGATGGTCTTCCAGCGGAATTGACCAGAGCGTATTGTCTTTCTTTTTCTTAACTTTCTGCATTGTTGTAATAAAACGCTGCTGGGTGAGATGAAGTTGATCACCCTTTTTCCTTACTGAAATGACGGGGTAGCCGGGCTTCCCTGTCCAGTTTTGCATAATTTTTGTAACCGGTTTTCCGGAAACTTCTTCAAGGGATTTCCACAAATCTTGCGTTTCTGCATTGCTGTACTGGTGTTTTACAAGGTAATGCTGCAAGCCTTTTTGGAATATTATTGGTCCGAGATATTCAGATAGCATTCTGATTACCGATGCACCCTTTGAGTAGCTTACTTTGTCAAAAATTTCGCTTATTTCATCCGGGTGATGCACCTCTATTTCGATTGGATGGGTGTTTTGCAGTCCATCGAGCCTAAGGGCAATCCCCTGCTCCAAATACACAAACTGCGTCCAAATGTGCCACTCTGGGAAGACATTGTCTATGGCAACGTATTCAATAAACGACGCAAACCCTTCGTTAAGCCAAAGGTGTGTCCACCATCGCATAGTCACAAGGTTTCCAAACCACATGTGTGCCAACTCGTGGGCAATCACCATCGCAATCCATTGCTTTTCCCGAAGAGTCGTCTGCGCCTCGTCAACCAAAAGAGTTGACTCGCGGTACGTCACAGCTCCCCAATTCTCCATCGCGCCGTGGGAAAAATCAGGAATTGCGATAAGGTCTAAAACTGGAAGCGGGTATTGTATGCCAAAGTAGTCATTGTAAAATGATAATAATTTGCATGCTGTATCAAGCGCAAATGTTGCTTGTTCTTTTTTTCCAGGCGTCACAAACACACGAACCAAAATTCCCTCTTTTGTCTTTTTCTCGATATATTCAAACTCACCAACAATAAATGCCAAAAGATACGTTGACATCTTTGGCGTTGGCGCAAATTTGACAATTTTGTAGCCGGCTTCGTGCTCTTTTGACTCAATCTCAAACGTATTTGAGATTGCCGTTGTGTGGGACGGCACAATAAGCGTTATGTCAAAAATTGCTTTTTGATGCGGCTCGTCAAAACTTGGGAATGCGCGCCTGGCGTGGGTTGCTTCAAACTGCGTTGTTGCTAAAAAGCGCTCTTGCCCGGACAATCCGTATCGACTCTTGTAAAACCCAACCATCTTGTCATTAAGAATTCCTCTGAATGTAAGCCTTAATTTCCCTTTTCCTTTTTGTATGCGCTTTGGAAAGGCGAAGGTTGCGGTTTCGTTTTTTGTATTGTAGGCAATTTCTCCAGCCCATGTTTCTTTTGATCCATGAATAAATTCTGCGCTTTCGATATCAAGCTCAACTGCATGGAGAGTAATTTCTTTTGTAGATTTATTTATTGAAAGCTCTATCGTCTCCTCTCCTTCAAACGTAAATCCTTCTAAATCTGGCTTGAGCATAATTTCATATCTGGTTGGAGTAACATGCACAGGCAACCGAAAAGCGCTTTTTTTACGTTTCATATTGATGTGAATATCGGAAAAGTATATAATATAAGAGTACAAATTGCAAAGCTGCAATACGATGGGGCCGGGTGGCGGAACTGGCAGACGCGCACGCCTCAAGAGCGTGTGACCCAAAAGGTCATGAGGGTTCGACTCCCTCCTCGGCTACTCTAATGGAGGCGACGGCCTCTGGGAGAACCAGATTTTTTTTGTGATTTTGTGGTATAATTATTTTCTATGAACGGGCAAATTCACATAAGAATTGAACAGTTGGAAAAAGAATTGGGGGGCCTTAAAAAACTCGTCAAAAAGGCGGATAAAAAAGGGCAAAAAAGGGTCTTTTAATTGGCATTTGGAAAGGCTTAAAAATTACTGATGAGGAAGTTGAACAGGCAAAAAAGAAAGATAATCTGGTAGTTGCAATCTAAATATTCTCATACCGTACTATCCATTCGAACAATCCTGAGATTCCTCGGGAGGCAAAAGAAAAACGCCGCGTCAAACGCGGCAGTCACGTTTGACTGTGACGCAAAAATTTACCTGTTCGCCCCTGCCTGCCGGCAGGCAGGTCTAGAGGAAAGAACAAAAACTTCAATGGCCTCGCTGGTGAACTCAAATCCGTGAGGACTTGTCCAAGACGGCCATAAAAATCCCCACGTTGTATTAAAATCAATATCAATACAGCAAAACCGATTGGGTAAAACAAGGTGAATTGTGTATAATTAAACCAATGAAGAAAGCAATTATCACCGGTTCAGAAACATTTGGAAAATATATAACCAATCCAACTAAATGGTTAGCATTATCTGCTGATAGCAAAGTAATTGCAGGACACGAAATTTACTCTTTAGTATTTCCCTCAGTTGTGCTTCTCCCAGAGGGAAAGGAAAATCATGGAGAAACAATTGTAAGAAAAGCCCAAGAAATAAATGCTGATGTGATTATCTCCTTTGGTATGGCTTCGGAAGTAAAAGGCTTTCGCTTAGAAAGGTCTGGAACAAACTGGATATATAACGAAAAATATCTTTCTCCCTCTGAAAATAATCAGCCACTAAATCCATCACAACCAGAAAAAGAGCAAATTCAAGCTGACTTATCGTTTTGGGATATAGAAAAAATGCAAGAGCTCTTTGCAAGAGAACATATTCCTTTTGATTCAACAATATCAGATGACGTAGGGCAATATTCATGCAATAGTTGGATATACCGAACTCTAATTGAAATGAAGAAAAAGCAACTAACAATTCCCTATCTATTTGTTCACACTGCGTGTACAGAAGAGGCAATAGAACTTATTCCGGATTTTGATAGAGTGAATAAACAGCTTATTAAAAAAGAGGATATGCTAAAAGCTTTAGAAATTGTTCTTCAATCTTATTAGGATTTGAAAAGCGTCCGCCCCGAAAAATCCGCCTCAGGCGAATCAAGGGGTAAAAATTTTTACGAAAATAGTCCACTCTTGCTCTTTCCTATTTCTTACGTCCTTTTGAGCTTTTCATAATCATGTGTTCTTATTCTCCCTATGTGAGCAATTATGAAAACAGTGCTTATTTTTTCCATTATTTATGCTGCGATGATTGCAACCTCTTTTTGGGAGGCGTATGTGGAGGGCAGAAATGCATGGGATAGAAAAAAGCTAGGATGGAAGATTCGGTTTTTTGGAAAGTATTCTTTGCCTGCATACCACTTCTACCTCTTTTTTATTATGTTTCCGCTTCTTTTGTCGCTTCCTTTTGTCATCTACGGATGGGACAGAAAACTTTTTGGCATTATCGCAAGCGCCTACTTCTCTGGACTCGTTATTGAAGATTTTATGTGGTATGTTGTAAATCCTGCGGTAAAGCTATCGGAATTTAACTCAAAATTTGTAACGTTTCATCCTTGGGTTCGTTTTGGTAAGCTTGAGGTCCCACTACTCTATATTATTGCATTGCTCTTCTCTTTTATTTCACTTCGGCTTATTTAAGTAACAGTAAAAAGAGCGTCTGTCTTTTTCTTAAGCCACATAATAAAAAGCATGTAACCTCCGTAAGAAAGCGCCTCTAAAATTGTTGGTTTACTTGTGTAACCAAAGAGCACACGTAAGAAGCTTCCAAATGTGCTTTTGTGATCTAGGATATTTGAAACATTCAAGAGCGGATCGGATGAGAAAATAGGCAGCAAGCCTGCTTCCTGGAATTCGTGGACGCCGTGCGAAACAAGTCCTGCTGCAAAAAGAAGCAAAAAGACGCTCGTTATGCTAAAAACCATTGATAAATTGACATTAAGGGCAAAACGAAAAAGTGCAAATCCTAAGATAAGAGCAACTCCTATGCCCACAAGTGCGCCAATTAGTTGGTTTGACCCTCCAACAAGACTGCTTGCTTTAAGGTAAAGAGCCGTTTCTGTCCCCTCGCGAAATACCGATGAAGCAACAAGAATAAAAATCCCAAGTCCATATCCCTTTTCTGCATGAAGGGCAACCCGTTGTTTAATCTTTTTTGCAACGTCTTTTTGCTTGTGCACCCACAAAATCATCCAGGTTAAAAAACCTGCGGTAACAAACATAAGCACACCTTCGAATAGTTCTTCTGTTTTACCAGTGAGCCCACCGAAGAACATCTCGAGGACAAAAGCGAGTAAAACTGCAATGAGTATCCCAGCGCCAACGCCCCGCCAGACAAATTTTTTAAAAATATGCTGATTTGTTTTTGCAAGGAAAGTTAGGACAATCCCGACAACAAGTACTGCTTCAAGCGTTTCGCGGAAAGTAATAAGCCCGGAGGAGAACATGAGCTAAGCATACACAATTAAACTAACACTGTCAAGGTGTTAGTTTAATTGTAACGAGTTTCCGAAATTGTTGCCGGATTTACGCAACATTCCCTGGCTGCGGCATTCCGCCACCTGACTGCCCGCCATCACTTGGCGAGGTAGGTCCACCATCACCTGGTCCGCCGGCTGGCGGAGGTGTTGGCGGCACTTGTGACGAAGGAACCTCTGCTGGTGGCGTGCTAGGTGGCGATGTTGGAACTTGAGGCTCTTGTATGCCGCCAGGCATGCCGCCTCCTGGTCCGCCGGCTGGCGGAACTGGAGGTTGTTGTCCGGGTTGCTGTGGGTTTTGATTATCCATTCTATCTATCACCTCCCTTCACCACGTCTGACGTGGCTTCGCCCGCCAAAGTTTTAACGACGGCGGGTTCATATATAATACATGATACATAATTTCAAAGTTGTAATCAAGAAAGAGTTGGTGCATGCAAGATGTCTTCTCGTTTCTTTTCGACATTGTAAAACCGTACCCTATCACCCCGAAAAAGCAATTCAATTTCGCCAACAGGACCGTTTCGGTGTTTGGCGATAAGCAGTTTCATCGGCATAGTCTGCGTGTAAACGTCGTCGCTTCGATATAAAAACATAACAACGTCTGCATCCTGCTCGATTGCACCGCTTTCGCGAAGATCCGCAAGCTGTGGTTTTTTCTCTCCCCTATGCTCGACAGCTCGCGAAAGCTGCGAAATGGCAAGCACTGGTATTTTTAACTCGCGAGCAAGGTTTTTAAGCTGTTGTGAAACAATAGATACCTCTTGTACGCGATTGTCGTACCGTTTCCCAGGATCAACCAACTGCAAATAGTCAACAAGAATAAGCCGAACGTCATGCTCAAGCTGCAGTCGTCTTGCTTTGGTGCGCATTTCAGAGATTGAAAGCCCTGGGGTATCGTCAATAAAAATCTTTGCGTCCGCCAGAATACCCATTGCTTCGGAGAGTTTGCTAAAATCGCTTTCCGACAACCTCCCTGTTTTTAATTTCCATGCATCAACATCTGCCTGCCCCACTAAAAGACGATCAACTAATTCCTCCTGGCTCATCTCAAGCGAGAAAATCCCCACGGGAAGTTTTTCGGAAACCGCGACAAACTGCGCAATATTAACCGCCATTGCGGTTTTTCCCTGCCCTGGCCTTGCTGCAAGTATCAAAAGGTTAGACTCCTGCATACCTGACAGGAACGTATCCAAGTCAACAAATCCTGTGCGCACGCCCCTAACTCCAGAATGACCTTTCTTGTGTAATTCATCAATGCGGTCAAGACTTTCTGCAAGTATTTGTTTTATAGGCAGAAACCCTTTGTGTATGTAGCCCTGTGCAATAGAAAAAATCGAAGACTGCGCTTTATCCAGTATTTCCTTAATGTCTCTGTCTTCCTTAAATGAGATTTCGGCTATTTCAGAACCTGCAGTAATAAGTGATCGCTTGGTTGCCGCTTCCTTAATAAGCATCGCGTATTCCAGAACATTTGCAGCGGTTGGCACTGCGTTAACAAGGTCTGCAAGGTATGCTGAGCCAATTTTGTCGTAAACTTTCTTTTTTTTAAGTTGATCTGTGACTGTAAGAATATCAATCGGTTTTCCCTCTTGCGAAAGTGTTTGCATAACTTCATAAATAACATTGTTTCTATCGCTATAGAAATCTTTTGATGTAAGGAATTCAGAAACACTGTGGACGGCGTTTTTATCTATAAACAACGCGCCCAACACGCTTGTTTCCGCGTCTTCGTTGTGCGGTGGAACCTTAATATATTTTACATTAGCCATATTAATTCCATTTCTTTTGCAGCTGTATCAGTTATTGTTGTTGTTTGGTATTTTGTTGTTGGGTGACCTGCATGATGCATTGCTAACTTTATTTCATTTGTTTTTTCTCCAAAAAAGACCGCGGCGGCGGGCTCAAGCGTTGCCAATGTTGCCTCGTCACAAATTGCATCGGCTTCCAAAACAACAACATGCGCACCCTGGAACTTGTCTTTCACGCGTTCAATCGCACTCACCTTGCCCAAGAGCACGTGTGTTTGATCAACAGCGATTTGGTAGACAATCGCATTATTGCTTTGGTGCCCTGTGATCTTTATACCCGAAACTTCGTACTCGCCAACGCCCATTATCGTAACTCTGCTCCCTTCCAGCTTATTCGCTACAATCGGTGCTTTCGGTATGGTAAGCAGAATTGCATCTGCTGCCACTTTCCCTTTTATGTCCGATGAGGGATTGACGACAAGTGTTCCCTTTTTTCCTTTTATTCGTATAGATGATTGAGCAAGAAGCGTAATTTCCATAGTAGACTACATCCTAGCAAACCTGACATTTCTTGACAAGGGTTATCTTTTACTTTAAGATTATCGCTACAAAAGCCATGAAGACGGAAAAAGTTGTCATTTCGTTTATTGCAATAGCAATAGGACTGTTTGTTGCCGGCGTTGCATTTTACTTCTACCAAAAAAGTAAAACTGTCTCTCTAACGCAAACTGCAACCATCACAAAAACTTCTCCAACGTCAACCCCAAAATCTTCTCTTTTTCTAATTATCGATGAACCAACAGACGAAGATGTCATTGACGCAAAAACTGTCAAAGTTTCGGGAAAAACCATTCCAAATGCAACAATTATTATCTCGACAACCATAACGCAAGAAGTTGTAAGACCTGCAAAAAACGGGAGCTTTTCCGTGACAGTCACTATTGAAGACGGGCAAAACCTTATTGATATTATCTCAATTGCTCCAACAGGAGAAGAAATCCAAGATGCAAGAACAATAACCTACTCAGCAGAGAATTTCTAGATAAATGAAAAAAGTAAACGTTTTTATTCTTTTTGCTTTATTCTTTTTTCTTTTTACTTTTGGTATTAACGCTGCAACCCCAACGCCCCTACCTACCAAAGACTTAAGCGACCAGGTAAGTGAACTAAAAGAGCGCATTGCCTCTCGGGTTGCACAGCTTAAGCTGGTAGAACGAAGAAGTATAATTGGTAAAGTTACAGATGTCTCTGGCACGCAGCTTACCATCAAAGATATTCACGAAAAAGACCGTTTCGTTGACGTTGACGAGCTTACAAAATTTTCTTCTCCCTCAGCCAAAGAATCTTTTGGGATTTCAGATATCACTAAAGGTACAACTATAGGGATTTTAGGTCTGCATAACAAGGAGTCAAAACGCTTGCTCGCCCGGTTTGTTGGTGTGGTCGTATTGCCTGTTTTTCTCCATGGTGTTGTCACCGATATAGATGCGCAAAACTTTGCATTCACTGTCGCTGGAAAAAGTGATACGTATACCATTGATTTTGAAACTTCAACACGCTCGCTTACGTACAATAGCGAAGAAGATATGCTTGAACGGTCTGGGTTTTCCAAAATTACTGTTGGGCAGCGCGTTTCTATTACAGGGTATGAAAGTAAAGCAGATAAAAACCGCATCGCAGCTTCGCGTGTTCTTCGCCTCCCCGACATTCCTAAAAACCCAGCAATAAAAACCAAGCAACCAAACGTAAAAGCAGCAACGCCAAGCGCGAAAGAACAATAATAAATTTCTAATTCCTAATTTCTAATTGATCTAATCAAATCCCAATTTTTAATTTTCTAAATTATTTAGGTCAATTAGAATAATTAGAGCAATTAGATCAATTTACATGAAGATACGTTTACAAAAGGTTAAGGATGAACTATCGAAAAACCAACTTGACGCAGCCCTCGTCTCCTCCATCCCCAACATTACGTACCTCACCGGTTACTCAAATTTTTCAAATGTCCAGCGCGAAGCATTTTTGCTTATTACAAAAACCGAACAATTTGTAATCACAGACGGTCGTTACTCCGAAGCAGTTGCCATACACATCCCCCATATTACACTGATCGAACGAACAGTAACCAATTCGCTCGATGCAATTTTCAAAATGTTGAGAAAAAAGTATACTATTAAACGCCTTGGTATTGAAGAAGATAATCTGTCTGTTTCGGAATATAAGCGTTTAATAAAATACTATAATAATACATATCATTATAGTATAGACTCCTTCCGTGCTATTAAAGAAAAAAGTGAAATAGATACTATTGAGAAAGCTTGTCAGTTAGCAGATAAAACGTTTTCTTTCATTTTAAATAAAATCAAAAAGGGAATGTCCGAACGGGAACTGGCGTTTGCGATCGAAATGTTTGTTAAAAAAAATGGCGCAGAACTTTCATTTCCGACAATTGTCGCATTTGGCAAGAACTCGTCAATTCCCCATCACCAGACAGGTAACACGAAACTCGACACACGAAACACGATTGTTCTTTTGGATTTCGGGGTCAAGTTGAACAACTACTGCTCTGACATGACGCGGACTGTTTTTTTTGGTTCTGCAAATGCAGAATTCAAAAAAATGTACAACACAGTTTTCGAAGCGCAACAAAAAGCAATCCAACAATTGAACAATATAGCAATGAAGCAATCATCTGTAAAAGCTTCAGAAGTAGATAGTGTCGCTCGAACATACATAGAACAACAAGGTTATCCAACAATTCCTCATAGTCTTGGCCATGGCATTGGCCTTGAAGTGCACGAATCCCCGCGCCTTGGCCCACGTTCTAAAGATGAACTGAAAGAAGGTATGGTGTTCTCCATTGAACCGGGGATCTATCTTCCAGGAGTAGGCGGAGTGAGGGTTGAGGACCTCGTGGTACTCAAAGAGTCAAGCACGCGCCTTCTCACAAAATCGCCAAGAGAAATTATTGAGGTTTAATTTGCCTTTTTTAAGGCTTGAGAAAGATCTGCGATTATATCGTCCACATCCTCAATTCCAACGGACAATCTAATTAAAGTATCGAATAAACCACACTTTTCACGTTCCTTTTTTGGTACAGATGCGTGCGTCATAGATGCAGGATGCTCGATGAGCGACTCAACTGCACCAAGACTAATTGCAATATGAATAAGTTTTAAGGATTCCATAAATGTAATCGCTGTTTGAATTGTTCCATGTAGCTCAAAAGAAACCATTGCGCCAAAGCCCTGCATTTGCTTTTTTGCTATAGCATGTTGAGGGTGAGACAAAAGTCCAGGGTAATATATTTTTTTTATCTTTTTGTGTTTAGAAAGAAATGCAACAACTTCTTTTGTATTTTTTCCATGTTTTTCCATGCGAACTGATAATGTTTTTATTCCTTTTAAAAGAGCATAGCTATCAAAAGGAGACAAAATTGCACCAACTGCATTTTGCAAAAATCCAAGTCTTTTTCCAAGCGTTTTGTTTTTAGTAATGACGCAACCTGCAGTAACATCGCTATGTCCTCCTAAGTATTTTGTCGCAGAATGAATAACAATATCTATATCTAAATCGAGGGGCTGCTGCCAACACGGTGTTGCAAATGTGTTATCAATGACCGTTAAAATTCCTTTCTTTTTGGCAATTGTACTCACCGATTTTAGATCGACAATTTTTAATAACGGATTGGTTGGCGATTCAAGCCAAATACACTTTGTGTTTGGCCGAATGTAGTTTACAAGCGAATCTCCATCGGTAAAATTAACAAGCGAAAGTTGTATCCCCCACTGCGCAAAAACTTGAGAAAAAAGTCTGTACGTTCCTCCATAGAGATTATCGATACCAATGACGTGATCTCCTGGTTTTAAAAGAAGCAGAACGTTTGTTATTGCTGCTAATCCTGATGCATAGGCAAATGCATATTTTCCATGCTCAAGACTTGCGAGATTTTTTTCCAATGCATGTCTTGTTGGGTTACCACTGCGTGAGTAGTCATAACCAGCAGTCGGTGCATAGACTCGTTTCCGAGCAAACGTTGTTGAAAGGTGAATTGGAACAATAACATCGCCAGTCCCACCAGCTTTGAAATTAGGGGTATTGCCAACATGGATTGCTTTTGTTGTAAACTTCATATGCTTGATAATGCTATTTTTATTCTCTCTCCTATTTTCTTTACCTCTTGCAGCTTCTCGCGCCCACCTGCAATTCGTATATATCCATTATATCGAGATGCATATGATACTCCTGTTTTAGAAAAACCAAAGCTTTCAGTAAAAACCATATCTGTAAATGCTCCACTCTTTTCTAATTTGTAAAAAAGCTGCTCTGAAGAAAAAGGAGCATCTTTCGTAGCTGTAATAAACAACACAGGTAAACAGCCATTTTTAAAATGTTTGTTTGCATATGTATAATTTTGATGTGAAGACAAATTTGGATATGAAATAATAATCTTCTGATCAGTTCCCGTTGCCTGACTACATGCTTTCGCAATAATCATTGTGTTTTTCATTATACTCCAATTCTTTTTATCAAACTGTTTTTTATTTTTGGGCAAAAAAGCATTGTACTTCTCAATTAAAGATGGCCCCGGAGTTGCACCTATTCGTTTTCTCTTAGTAAGCAATACATTTAATAGATCATTCCGATAAGTAAAAATGAAGCCTCCCAAATCTTGATTAAAAAGGTAAAACTTTGTTGTACTTTCTAAACCAACAATTCTTAATTTTGATTCTTTTACATACTGTGATAAAGACACAATAGAATTTGTAGGAAGCGTGTTATCAAAAACAATAAGTGGATTTAATTTCTGAAGTAATGAAAGAGAAAGAAATCTCTCGATATCTAACACCGGTGTTTCTGGTCCATTTCCAATGGTTTCAAGAAAAATAATTTTAATGGCATCATTTCCATATTTCAGTGCTACCTTTTTTAATGTGCTTTCGATAGCATCGACACTTCCTGCATCAACTTCTACTGGGATAACTCCTCTTTGCCTTAAATCAATATCTATATAATTGTAAATTTGTCCATATGCTATTTTCCCATGAACAACAATACTACCAGTTTTTAGATTTGCAATCTCAAGAACAGTTATGACCGCAGACATCCCCGATGTTGTTAAACAGAGATTGCCTTTTTCCACATCAACAAGTTTTGCTATTTTATCTTCCACATCGGCAAGATTTTTTGAACCACCACGAAAATAGAAAGCGTCATTTCTATACGCATTTTCATCTTGCCTTTTGTAAGCCTTGATAAACTCATGGCCATTCGGATATGCAAATCGAAACGTTCTTTTTTTCTTCATATATTTGGTCGATTCCCTCCCAACCGCTCCGTATGCAATTTTTATAATACTTTTTCCGCCAGTCGCGCGCCTTGTGCTGTTGCCTGTAATTTCTTAAATGCCACTTCCCACGTGCGGGTTCTAAGTCCGCAGTCCGGTGTTGGATTAATAAGTTTTGGATCTTGTAAAACGCGTACCGCGTACAGAATGCGATCTCTTACAAGCTCCGGCGATTCCAAAAAATCCGTGTGGATGTCGGTGACGCCAAGCCCAATGCGAGAGGGAATCTTGTATTTTCTAAACCACGATAAGATTTCATACCCCGGCCGCTCCCCTTCTTTTGTCCCAAGAGTCCGTGAGTCGCGGTTTGAAAGCTCTAACGCGTATTGGCTGCAGTTTTCCATTTTTTTGATGTGAGGAAAAAGTAAGCGATAGTCCGAGTAGCAAATATGCACGCTAAACTGCCCCTTTAAGTCTTTAACCGATTCATTAAATGATTCGACAAAAAGCGGCACTTCCGACGGAATTGTCGTTGCGGCCGGTTCGTCTATTTGAATCCACGTTGCGCCTTTTTCCAAAAGCATTTTAATATTTGGGTGAATGAGATAGCGGGCAATGTCAAGGACAAACTGCCGTCTAGCTTTCTCTTTACTTCGCAGCGCCTGTTTACTCCCAAGACTTGCTGCTTTTTTACTGTAGTACTCGTCAAACGACCAAGCGGCAATGGTATATGCACCGGTTATGGGAATTTTTATTTGTTTGGTGGTCATTTTCTTTAAATACTCCAATTCCTCAACGTGCCAGGGTTTTTTAATTTTTGGTTTTCCAACACAGGCTGCTTTTTGGTAATATTTGTTGTCAAATGAACGCACTAGACCTCTGAAGACAAAGCCGGACGATCTATTCACCGCGTACTGATACATTTCGCTTCGCTGCTGTTCGCCGTCGTACACGACATCAAGCCCTGCTTTTTCAAGCATTTTTAATGCATAGACGGATGCCCAATGTTTTATTTCGTCTCGGTCAAAGGACGTTAAAGTTTTTTTCTCAAGCAGCATAACAAGCGGTCTGGAATTAACACCAATACGTATTCCCCAGGCGATTGCATCACTAATATCTTTTTTTGTCATGGGCTTGCCAGTGGCTGCTTTGACGCGCCACTCGGGTTTTGCAAGACTGCCAATTTCGTGTGTTGTTAGTCGAATCATATTATTTGAGTGATTTTGTTACCTCGCCCAAAAGTGCAACTTTTTGTCGAGCAACTGTTTCTGGTAAAAAATCCATATCTGAATTATTGGAAATATATAAGTTTTTTGGTGAAAGTTTCTTTATTGCCTCTTTAACAAAAGCTCTCAACGCTGTTTTATTTTCTAGCAATGAATTCCTTCCATCTACAATACCTGCGAGAACATCAAAAGAAACATTAGTTGGTAAATCGGATAATGAGGTTTTATAGAAATCAATACCAACTATGTCAACGTTCTTTGTGAGAGCAAGTGAGCAAACCGCAGCTGCGGCATCACCAAAATAGAAATGGACTGCAAGCTTTGCACCGCCTTTTTGTTTTGCAATATGAGCAATTGATTTTGTAAATAAAGAGAGATTGTATTTGCTCCCACCATAGTATGGTATTGCCGGCTCGTTGAGCTGAACAAGCGACACTCCTTTTTTTGAAAGATATGAAACAAGTGAAGCAATAATTACAGTTGCTTTTTGCAGTTTATCTTCAAACGTTTCCCCGTTTTTGCCCAGACTTAATTTCGCAAAACAATACGGAGATGGCAATGTTACTTTCCATTTTTTCATTGGGATTATTGCATGGAAATAATCCTTTAATTTATTAGTGTTAATTGTCACAATGCTATCAAAAATGGGTTGTCTAAAAAAGCTGTTGTTATCAAACCAACGTGTTAATGAACCCACGGTAATGCCACTGGATGTTTCGACAATCGGACGAAAAATATCCTGCCACGAGAGTTTTCCATCTTCAACAAATGAGAAATGAGCCTTTTTTTGCAACGCAACAAAATCAGTAAAATCTTTCTTTTGCGCTTTTACAAGATCGCGTTGCGTGAGACGTTTTCGATCAACATCCCGGCTTGTCTTGGCTAAATACTCTGAACGAGGATACACACCGTGAATAAAACACCCTATGTTTGTCATAAAGATACATACCCTTCTGATAATTCTTTGAGCAGCAAAAACGACAGTTCAAAATTATGCCGGCTCACATGTTCAACATTTAGTCCAATAGGAATGGTAATTTTTTCCTTTTTTACGAATTGCAGGATATCGTACAAAAGAGATTCACAAATTGCAATAGACCGCCATCCCATACCAATCCATCCTGTTTGTAGTTGTTTTATCGTTTTTTGAGGAATGGTGACACCCAGCCACTGCAAAAGTTCGATGTCCTTAACAGTTGTCGCCGGAGCAAAGCTTAAAAAAATCATTTTTGGTTTTCTTTTTGTTTTTTTACATTCGTCCCAAAGTTGAAGTAAAAGTTTTTTTATTGCCGTTGTTTCAAAAAGAATTTGTGTAGTAAAAAATTCGATCCCCATATCTATTTTATGCACAATGCGTGCAACTTCATTTTTGCGCGTTGGGATAATAATGCCGCCAACAAGAATTTCTGGAAAATCATTTTTTAATTCGCTGGTTACCTTCTTTGCCGCCTCCCCAACAGAAATGCCAGGATATGTCACTTTGCTTGATTCTCCTCCAACAAAGACAAAATTTTTAGCGCCGTATGTGTGGTAGGTTTCCCAAAGCCACGAGAACTGCTCACTCCAAGGCGAATAGACGATTGGCCGGTTAATAATAACATCGGCATCGCAATATTTCTTCAGACGTTTGTAGACAATACGTGGCTCCAGCTTAATAATCTGCTTTGCAGATCGAACACCGCCGCGCGTTTCTTCGCGGACTTCGGGAATGTTAACAGCGTCAACAGGAAATTTTTTAAGCCTGTCTGAAAACATTGACAGCGAAACAGCAACGTCTCTTAAAGAGAGTGTTGCAAGAGGTGGCAGGAATTCGTACAAAATGACTCTTTTATTATTTCTGATTTTTTGCGCTAACGAATTTTTTCTCATAAAAAAACCTCTCTGAAAAGAGAGGTTGTGCATTTGTCTCGTATGCTTTTATGAGCAAACGAACCGAATCCTTCCCTTTTCTAGGGTTGGGTTTAGCACCGTACTTTGGAAGAGGTCCTTCGACTTCGCTCAGGACGA
>JACQKQ010000050.1 GCA_016204465.1 Candidatus Levyibacteriota bacterium | reverse complement strand
GCGGAGACAAAAGGCAAAACTCTTTTTACAACTCTCTCAAGCAGTTCTTGTTGCGATGGGGCAAAGTATCCCATTTTTGCAATAAGATGCACATTGCCAATTTTTTCTTTTGCGCGCTTGCAAATTTCAAACACCGCATTTTCTGTATAGCACACAACACCTTCTGTTGCAACATTGGGACAAGAGAGGTTAAGCTCAACTACCTTGACTCCCGTATCTGCCGCCATTTTTGCTGCGTTGGCAAAGTCTTCGTAGTATGCGTCCTCGCTCAAACCTTTCTCAAGTGTGCCGCAGACACTGCTAATCAAAAGCTGTCCAGGAAGAGAATAAGACAATGCCTTTTTCATGTCTTTTTGCCAAAACTGCGGGCCGCGTGAAGGATTGCCAAAGGAGTTGGTGATGCTGAACTTTTCTCGAGCCTGATCAGTGCGTAATTTTCCAACAAGCGGTTTCTCTGCTTTCTCAAGCGTCAAATCGCCATTGACATCGATAAAAAGAATATTTGGAAACTTATTGCTTGACACAATATGTGTTCGCTGTGTCTTATAACAGTTTACATCAAATCCAAGCTTAAACGCTTCTTTGACAAATTTTGCGTTCAATAAAGGTCCTGCCGGCATACCAAAAGGCATATTAACGTCGAAGCCTAAAAATTTTGTTTGTTTAGTAATAATTCGTTTAGGATAACGGGGATTTTTTGAAAGTGACGGGCCGTTGACAAAATTGGTGTCGTAGGAAAGGGTGGGGTCGTAAAACGGGTGCGTCATACTATTATGGCGTTGTCAGATGGTGCTTTCGCCTTTTTGCGACTTTTAATTCCAGCAATGATTTTACCAATTCCGATCGTGCAACAGCAACATCTTCTTGACTTATTTTCTCTGCCAAGAGCTTCTCTGCGCGTTTCTTTGCCTCCTCGGCTTTCACTGCATCAATCTCGTGACTATGCACTGCAAAGTCAGCTAATATCGTTGTTTTGTTTTTTGCAACTTCTAAAAAGCCGCCGGTTACGGCAAAGTAATCCTCTTTTCCAGCCCGTTTAATAATCAGCTCTCCTGGCGTAATTTGTGTAAAAAGCGCTACATGCTGGGGCAAAACAGTAATTTGTCCAGTGGTTGTTGGAACAATGACTTCGTCTACGTTTTCGGAGAACACCACTTTTTCCGGAGAAATTATTTCTAAATGCAACGTCATTTCTTTTTTGCTTTTTCGACTGCTTCGTCAATTGTACCGACCATGTAAAATGCTTGTTCTGGTAAATTGTCGTGTTTGCCTTCTAAGATTTCTTTAAATCCTTTCACAGCATCTTTTGTTTTGACATACTTTCCAGGTTGTCCGGTAAACACTTCGGCCACAAACATTGGTTGGCTTAAGAAGCGCTGGATTTTTCGTGCCCGTGAAACCGTTAGCTTATCTTCATCAGATAATTCATCAATACCCAAAATAGCAATAATGTCCTGCAAGTCTTTGTAGCGTTGGAGGACTTTTTGCACACCTCGTGCAACGTCGTAATGCTCTTTTCCGACAATATTAGGATCTAAAATTCGAGAGCTTGAAGACAGCGGATCAACGGCAGGGTAAATACCTTGTTCGGCAATAGATCGTTCAAGCGTAATGGTTGCATCCAAATGCGCAAAGATGGTTGCGGGCGCTGGATCGGTGTAATCATCTGCCGGCACATACACAGCCTGAACAGATGTAATCGATCCCTTTTTGGTAGAAGTAATTCGTTCTTGCAATTGGCCAATCTCGGAGGCAAGTGTTGGTTGATATCCAACAGCCGATGGCATGCGGCCTAAAAGGGCAGATACTTCCGACCCAGCTTGCGCAAATCTGAAGACGTTGTCGATAAACAAAAGCACATCCTCGTGTTTACTATCTCTAAAGTACTCGGCCATAGTAAGAGCGGTTAGTGCAACTCGGAGTCTATTTCCTGGAGGTTCGTTCATTTGACCAAATATCATAACTGTTTTTTCAATTGTTTTATTTTTTTTCATTTCTAGCCAAAGATCATTTCCCTCTCTGGTTCTTTCGCCAACCCCTGCAAAAACAGAATGACCCTTGTGTTCGATCGCTATATTTCTAATCAGCTCTTGAATAATAACCGTTTTTCCAACTCCTGCGCCTCCAAACGCTGCTGTTTTACCACCCTTGGAAAACGGAGCTATAAGATCGATAACTTTTATGCCGGTCTCTAAAATTTGCGGCTTTGTTTCTTGTTCTTTTAGTGTCGGGGGCGCTTTATGGATTGAATCAAAAGTAACGCCCTTGCTATCGAAACTATGACCATCAATTGTTTCGCCCAAGACATTAAAAATTCGACCAAGTGTTTTTGCGCCAATGGGGACTTGAATCGGCTTGCCTATTGGGATAACCTTCATGCCTCGGGCAATGCCGTCGGTTGATCCAAAGGCAAGGGTTTTTACTTCTTTATCGCCAATGGCAAACTGTACTTCAAGGACAAGTTGTTCGCCGCTTGGGAGTTTTATGGTAAGCGCTTCGTAGATATTTGGTATCTCTTTTTCAAAGTAGACGTCAACAACTGGTCCTTGGACGCGAACAACAATGCCTGTTTTTTCTATTGATTTATTCATTTTGTACTCCTCGCAGAGCATCGGCTCCGCTTATATCTAAGATTTCGTTGGTAATGCGGGCTTGCCGCGTCTTATTATACTCTAGGCGGAGATCTTCAATTACATCTTTTGCATTGCTTGTTGCATTTTGCATGGCAACCATACGCGCAGCCTGTTCAGATACAAAACTTTCCAAAAGATATTGGTACACAACCATTTCAAGGTAGTGGTTTAAAAGCGGGGAAAGAAGTTCCGTTACATTTGGTTCAAATAAATACTGCCCCCCTTCACTTTTTTCCTGTTCTTCTTGTGGCAGTGGTAAACTAATAGGAAGAAGCGTTGTCATTATCGGTTTTTGGCTGAAGATGCTCGTGAAGTGAGTTGCGAGTATGTGTACAGAAGCAACATTCCCCAAAAGATATTCATCGTTAATCATTTTTGTAATAGGCAAAACCATGTTAAAGCTAGGCGTTGTTGTGCCAAAAACAAACGAGGCGATGACTTCGCTTCGAAGAGTAATCACGAAAGACTCAACTTTTTTGCCCACTGTGACGACACGTAAACCTTTTTCTTCCCTAGTATATCTTAGGAATTCTCGCAGTAAATTAGTAATTAGCCCGCCGCATAAGCCTTTGTCAGGCGCAAACAGCACAAGGAGTTTCTTGCCGTTAGCATTTTTTGGCGTAAGGTAGGGATGAGTAAACTCTTGCGGTGCGCGGGTAGCAACGCGTTTGGTAACAGTTGAAAGTTTTTCAACATACGGACGTGTTGCGAGTGTTGCTGCTTGGGCTTTTTTAAGTTTTGACGCTGCAATCATTTGCATAGCTCTTGTTGTTTTTGAAACATTTTGGGCTGCGAGAATTCTTCTTCTTAGTATGTGTATACTTGCCATATTTATTTACTGAATGTTTTCTTAAAGTCTTCGACTGCTTTCTTAAGCGTTTTTGCCGTCTCGTCGTTTATTTTTTCTCCTGCGGCTAGTTTCTCAAGCAATTTTTTGTTATGCGTTTGTACGTACTGATGTAATCGCTCTTCAAATATTTGGATTTCATCAACAGGGATTTCGTCCAAAAGTCCATTTGCTACTGCCCAAATGCTTATAATTTCAAGCGGTTCAGGAAGCGGTTGGTACTGTGGTTGCTTTAACACTTCAGTGAGCCGCTTGCCCCGTTCAAGTTGTGATAGCGTTGCCGGGTCAAGCTCGCTGCCAAACTGCGCAAATGCTGCTAATTCTCTATACTGCGCTAAATCCAAGCGCATCTTTCCAGCAACAGATTTCATAGCGCCCGTTTGCGCAGCGCCCCCAACGCGGGATACAGAATTGCCGACATTAATTGCCGGCCGAATGCCAATATTGAATAAACTGCCTTCTAGAAATATTTGCCCATCGGTTATCGAGATAACGTTTGTTGGGATGTATGCCGAAATATCGCCGGCTTGCGTTTCGATAATGGGGAGTGCAGTAATTGAACCGCCGCCATTTTTTTTGTTTAGTTTCACCGCGCGTTCAAGCAGACGGCTATGAAGGTAAAAAATATCTCCAGGATAGGCCTCTCTTCCGGCTGGTCGGCGTAAAACAAGTGATAATTGCCTATATGCCCATGCATGCTTTGTTAAATCATCGTAGACAATTAAAACATCCTTCCCTTTTTCCATAAAATACTCTCCAATGGCAACACCGGCATATGGAGCAAGGTATTGCAGCGATGCCGGGTCTGAAGCAGCGGCTGCAACAATAATGGTGTAATCGAGTGCATCCTCATCTTTTAAACGCTGTGCAATCTGTGCAATGCTGCTTTGCTTTTGGCCAATAGCCACGTAGATGCAGATAACCTTGGGTTTTGCAGTTTTTTGATTAATAATTGTATCAATTGCAACTGCGGTTTTGCCAAGACCTCGGTCGCCAATAAGTAATTCTCGCTGTCCTCTGCCTATTGGAATCATTGCGTCGATTGCTTTAATGCCAGTTTTAAGCGGCGTGTCAACTGGTTCGCGCTCGATAACGCCTGCTGCAATGCGCTCGAGCGGCATGTGCGTGCCTTTTTTTACTGCCGGCTTTCCATCGAGTGGCTTTCCAAGTGGATTAACAATTCGTCCTAATAACTCTTCATGAGCTTGAATGACAAGGAGCTCGCCCGTTGTATTCACCTTGTTGCCTTCTTTAATAATCGTGCTTTGATCCAAGAGAATAATTGATACGGCGTCTTCGTCAAGTCCCAAAACGACACCCTCACTACTATTTGCAAAAATAACTTTTTCTCCAATAACTGCATCGGAAAGTCCGGATGCAGTAATAACGCCATCGGTGTTTTTCTCGACAACGCCAACGTTTTTTACCTTTGGATCTGCGCTAAACGTTGTAAGTCGTTTTTCTAGTTGCGCTAAAATTTCTTTGTTATCTATCATTGTGATACCACGTGTTGTACCAAACCGTCAAGAATTTGTCTTAGATTAAATGCAAATTCTTTGTCATTTTCTTCTATTTTGACTCCTGCACCCAAACGTTTATCTATTCGATATATGATTCGTTTATTCGTGTATAGATCGGAAAACACATGCTTTTGTTTCTTTGTTGGCGTTAAGGCTAAAGATATAATAACTTCTTTTTTTCTCTCGACTACTTTTAATGCTTTTACATATTGCTTAAGATCTTTTCGCGAAAGCATATTTGCTACTTCCACAACAAAATCTTTTTTTAACAACTCGCCGTCAAAACTATGTGCAACTATTTTTTTTAGCAATTTTTTTTGCATTAGTTTGTTTTTTTCTTAAGAACCCTAAGCGCTTTGGACATAATTTCTTCTTGACTTTCCGGCGTCATGATTTCTGAAATTGCTTTATTCAAATAGGTAATTGCGAGTGTAGAAATATTTTTTGTAAGTCGCGTTTCTGCATCTTTTGTTTCTTGCTCAATTTGTTCTTTTGCTTGCCTTATCATTTTTTCTGTGCGATTTCGCGCGTGTTCTTCCATTTGCTCTTGCAGTACGTGTGTCTGTTTTTTAGCATCATCGAGCATTTTTTGCGCTTGCTCCTTTGCTCTTTGCAATACTTTTTGTTCTTCCTTTTGTATTTTCTCCAAAAGCGCTTGCGCCTCTTGCGCTTGCTTTTGTCCCTGATTTATTGTTTCTTCTCTCTGTTTGAGCATGTCAAGGACAGGGCGATACAAAAACCGTTTTAACACTAATAACACGATTACAAAATTGACAATTTGAGCAATAAACAATATCGGATCAATTCCGAAGTTTTTTACAAGCTCCATAATAATTCTCTATCTTCCGAATGCTAGAATTAATGAGTAAATTGCAATTGCTTCGGCAAATGCCATACCCAAAAGCATGGCGGGAAGCACTTTTGCTGATGCTTCTGGGTTTCTCCCAATTGCTTCCATTGCTTTTGCTCCAATAAGACCGACACCAATTGCTGGTCCAAGTCCGCCGATTGCAATAATTAAACCACCTGTAACGCTAAAATCCATTTAGTGATCACCCCCTTTTTTGTGCGGCGTCATAAGAATTGCCATAAATACCATTGTCAAAAGCGAAAACACAAGCGCTTGCACCAACCCAACAATAACCTCAAGCATCATAAACGGAACAGGGAGAAGAAACGCAAACATGGACGACGTTGTCAGTAAAACTACCTCTCCTGCGTATATGTTACCAAAAAGTCGGAAAGAAAGCGAGATGACTTTTGTGAATTCCGATACTATTTCTAAAACACCGACAAAAAAGTTTATTGGATTTATGGAAACATAACGGCCGAGGTACTGTCCAATACCAATCGTTTTTATGCTGTAATAATGAGTGACGACAACCGAAATAATAGCAAAAGCCAATGTTGCGTTAAGGTCGCTTGTGAGATTTCGCATGAGAGGAATAAGGTGTTTCTCCCCTTCCTCTTTTAATCCCATCGCGGTGATTCCTGGAATTAGCCCGCTCCAATTGGCAATTAAGATAAACAAAAAAAAGCTCATGACAAAAGGGAAAATTTTTGGCGTATTTTTATTTGCGACTGAATAAATAAAGTTGTACATCGTTTCTATGATGTACTCAACGGCGTTTTGGAACATGCCTGGGATTCGTTTGAGATTTTTTGTCACCGCATACACGCCGCCAAAGATCACTGCGTCAACAAAAATTGTGTTGACGAGAGTATTAGTAACCGGTACAGAGCCGATTGTTGTTAGAACTTCCGGTGCAAACGCTGCCATAACTATTCATTGATTGTAATAAAAGGGGAGGGTGTACGTCAAGGCTGTCTGGCAGCTTAGCTTCCCAGGCCTCGCCTTGCGAAGCTAGACGGAGGAGGTAAAGCGGCTGGCGGGGAGGATGCGTTCGACAATAATCGCCGGCTTTTCATTTTTTGTATCAACGCGGCCGACAATCACAATCACCGCATCGTTAATCAGAAAACTCTTAAACTCGGTAAAGACTCTAGGGAATACAACGCACTCAATTACAATGCCATGCTCATCGCCGAGCACCAAAAACGCCATCTCATGGCCGTTTTTCTTCGTAAAAATACGTCTAGACGATTCAATGATGCCGCCAATACGTACCTGTGTACCCTCACTCTCTTCGGCAATAAATTCAAGCTCATGGGTAATAAACGTTTTAATTTTAGATAGGATTTCCATTTGCGGGTGAGAGGTCAGATAAAACCCTAAAAATTCTTTCTCAAATGCCAATTTCTCTTGCAAGGTAAAATCATCAACATGCGCCGCCATGTTTCTTGTTTGCGGCGTATCGTCGTCGCCAAAAAGCGACTCTTGGCCTTCGAGCTGCTCTTTTCGTTTTTTGTGCATCATTTGCAATGTTTCGGGTAGCGCGATCAAAAGATTTGCTCTGTTGCCAAATTGGTCCATAGCGCCTGCTTTAATAAGGCTCTCGAGGGTTTTTTTGTTCACTTTCGTTAAATCAACCCTGCTTGTAAAATCATCAAGATTTTGAAATGGACCTTCTTTTCTTGCAGCAAGAATTGTTTCAATTGCCGCAGTACCTACGTTTTTAATCGCAGACAATCCAAATCGAATATTTTTTTTGTTTTCAATCGAAAACTCACTGTCTGATTTGTTAATGTCAGGCGGGAAAACGGTGACCTTGAGCCGTTTACACTCGGCAACTGCTTGCGCGATTTTCTCGTTTTTTGTTGGACCGGTTGTTCCTCGTGATTCGGCAGTCAAAAGTGCTGTCATAAACTCGACAGGGTAGTGTGCCTTAAGGTACGCAGTTCTAAAAGCAATAGTAGCATAGCATGCGGCATGTGCTTTGCCAAAGCCATATCCGGCAAACGGTTCAAAAAGTGTCCAAATATTTTCGGCATTTTTGCGAGTCATGCCATTTGCCGTGCATCCTTGGATAAATTTTTCATATTGCTTTTTCATTTCGGATTGAATTTTTTTGCCAACAGCTTTTCGAAGCTTATCTGCCTCAAGCCACGAATAACCTGCAACGTGTATTGCAGTGAGGAGTAAGTCGTCTTGGTAGGTAATAATGCCGTATGATTCTTTCAGCACGTCCACAAGGCGCGGATCGGGGTAGGTAATTGTTTCCGGATGGTTTTTACGTTTAATAAATTCGGGTATATTTGCCATAGGTCCAGGACGGAAAAGTGCTACCATTGCTTGCAGGTCAAAAATTGTAGTAGGTTTTAAATCTTTAATGTAGCGTCGCATGCCGGCTGATTCGAGCTGGAAAATGCCCGTTGTTTCACCTAAAGACAAGAGTTCGTATGTTTTAGGATCGTCAAATGAAATGTTTGAGAAGTCAATATCCTTACCAAGATTTACTTTAATAAATCGCAATGCCTCTTGGATAATCGTTAAATTGCGAAGACCTAAGAAATCAATTTTCAAAAGCCCTACTCCGTCTTCGCCAACGGTATACATGTCAAACTGCGTGACGATTTTTTCGCCGTTTGTTTCTTTCTGCAAAGGCGTATATTCCATCAAAGCTTTGTCGGCAATCACAACGCCGGCTGCGTGTACCGATGCGTGTCTGGCCACACCCTCAAGTTTTTTGGCAACATCTAAAAGCCGCTTTGTGTCTTTTTCGTTTGCGTACGCTTGTTTTAAGTCTGGACTTTGCTCAAGCGCCTTTTCAATTGTCATTGCATGTCCCTGCCAGCCGGGAGGAATCATTTTGGAAATCCGGTCTGGCCCTGCATACGGCATGCCAAGTGCTCGGCCTGCGTCTCGTACCGCACCGCGTGCTTCCATGGTGCCAAACGTAATAATCTGGGCAACCTTATCTTTCCCATAAGTTTCAGTGACATACTGGATAACTTCATCTCGCCTGTTATCGGCAAAATCCAAATCAATATCCGGAGGAGATGGCCGCATAGGATTAAGAAATCGCTCAAACGGCAGCTTGAAAAATAGAGGGTCAACGTCGGAAATATTAAGCGCGTAAGACACAATCGAGCCGGCATTCGAGCCACGTCCTGGACCAACAGTAATGCCGTGATTTTTTGCCCAATTCACAAAGTCCGCAACAATTAAAATGTACGTTTCGTACCCTTTCTTAAGGATTATCGAGAGTTCGTACTCAGCGCGTTCTTTTATATCTGGCGTTAATTCTTTATACCGAAGCTTGAGGCCTTCTTCAACTTGTTCTCGAAAATACTCTTCGGAAGATTTGCCTCCCGGCACCTGGAAAATAGGCATAATCCACTTGCCAAGCTGAATTTCCAAATTGCATATATCGGCGATTTTGACGGTATTTTTCACTGCATCAGGAATGTCAATAAAGAGCTGCTCCATCTCTTCTTGCGTTTTAATGTAAAAATCAGGCGAGTCAATCATCGAAAGCTTTCTGTTTTCTTGCACTATTGTCGTTTGCGTTTGGATGCAAAGCAAAATCTCCTGCGCTTCTGCATCAATGTCGCGGATATAGTGGTTGTCGTTTGTTGCGACAACAGGGACAGCATATTTTTTTGATAGTTCCAACAAGCGAATGTTTAGCTCTTCTTGCTTTGGAATGTTTGGATGCCGTTGGAGTTCTAAGTAAAAATGTTCTTCGCCAAAAATTTTGGTAAGCCTTTGCAAGCGTTTTTCTGCTTCTTCTTGCTGGTCTTCAATAATCGGCTGCGACACATACCCATTGAGGCATGCGGACAGGCAGATTATTCCTTCGTGAAATTGTTCAAGCAGGTCTAAATCGGTTCGCGGTCTGTAGTAAAACCCTTCTAAATGCGAAATAGTGACAATTTTTATAAGATTTTTATACCCTTTCATGTCTTTCGCCAAGAGGATAAGGTGATTGCTATCTTTGTCGTGGTCGGCTTCCTTGTCGTGTCTACTTCGCTTCGCAACGTAAATCTCGCAGCCGATGATTGGTTTTATCCCTTGTTCAACACACTCTGTATAAAACTTAATTGCGCCGTACAGATTGCCGTGGTCGGTAATTGCCAATGCACTCATTCCAAGCTCTTTTGCCCTAAATACCATCTCTTTTATTTTGGACAAGCCATCAAGGAGAGAATACTCGCTGTGGTTGTGAAGATGAACAAAATCAGCCATAGTATTTACGAAGCTTTCGGAATTGGTTTAATGACTGTCCTTCCTTCAACCGTTTCTGCCATATATCCTCTGTTTCTTCCCCGTCTTTTTGCAAACAACATCATATCATTTGCTTTTTTAACAAATGTTTCTCCATCTTCTCCATTATACTCCGCTGCCCCAAAGCTCATGGTCATAAAAGGTATCTTTTGCGACTGTTCGTGTCCCTTTTGTATTGGTAAAGTAGTAAGGACATTGCTAGTATTCTCTAAAAGTTCATTCATGTATCTTGTCATAATTCTTGCAATATCTTCCTCACTGGAAATTTCGCTTGATAATTGAGCAAATTCTTCTCCTCCTAATCTAGCAATTGGTTCTTCTGCTCGTGTATGGAGTTTAGATACAGCTTTTAATATTTGGTCTCCTCCGGGATGTCCATAGCGACTATTGACTCGCTTAAATTTATCTAAATCGAAAAAGAAAAGCCAAAGTTTTCTTCCTGTTCTTTGTGCTTCTGCAATGCGCCTTAATAGTTCATCATCAAACCACCTCCTGTTATGTAAGCCAGTAAGAGGATCAGTCATTGAGTTTGCTTCTGCTGTTTGTGATCGTTCTCTTAATTTTTTGATTCTAATCTCATGAGCAGTGTTATTGCGGGCCAAATATGTTATCCCTTGTTCGTTAACTCCTGTTCCTCTTAATTGCTGCTCCAATAATTTCTTGTGGTCGTCTATCCTTTCTTGAATTTTAGGGTGCCTACTTATTTTTATTGGTCGTTTATTGATTAGTGTTTCCATTCCCCTATCTACCATACTATTTTAAATTCCTTTCAATTTCTGATTTTATTATATTTACATCCACTTTTTCCTTGAGTTTTCGTATGACTTGTCCGATTAGAAACATCATAACTTTTTCATTGCCTTTTTTGTAGTCTTCAACTGCTTTGGTGTTTTCTATTATAACATCTTGGACGACTTTTTCTAAGTGTTTTTCGTCAACGGTTGCTGTTTTTGAGGCAGCAATAATGTTTTGAACGAGCTGGACGGGAAGTGTCTTTTCCAAATCTGGTTTTCTGTTAATAATATAGTTTGCAAGCTGCTTTGGAGTAACATTACGGTCTTTACTAACAGTAATAGCCTCTTCGAAGTAATCTGCCGTTTGTATTTCCCTTGTAAGTATTTCTGCGTCATACGAGGATAAATTGTATTCTTTTATAAATCGTTCAAGTTTTTTACTCGGTAACTCTGGTAGCTGACCTCTAAGCTCTAATAGCTTTTTGTCTGTCCATTCAAACGGCGGAATGTCCGGCTCTGGAAAATAGCGGTAGTCGTGCGCTTCTTCTTTACTGCGCTGCGAAACGGTAATTTGCTTTTTTTCATCCCAGCCGCGTGTTTCTTGCACTGGCGTTTTTCCTTCATCGAGTATTTTTGCTTGCCGATCTATTTCAAAATTAATCGCTTTTTCAACATACTTAAATGAGTTAATATTTTTCACTTCAACTTTGTATGAAGGTAACAAGTGACTCGTAACAGGTGACACGTTGTTTTTGCCGTGTGTCGTGTTTCGTGTTACGTGTAGCGATATATTGGGTTCCAGCCGCATCATGCCTTTTTCCATGTCTGCTTCCGAAACGTCTAAGTAACGCACAATTTGTTGGATTTTTTGCAGGTACTCTTTGACATCTTGCGCGTTATCAAAATCCGGTTCAGTAACAATCTCAACTAGTGGCACCCCCGACCGATTAAAATCTATTAAAGTATATTTTTGATCTTTGATTTTTGCGTTTTGATTTCCAAACTCGTGAACGAGTTTGGCTGTGTCCTCTTCCATGTGGACTCTTCTTATTCTTATTGCTTTTTGCCTGTTTCTTATTTCTATTGAACCATTCATCGCGAATGGCTGATCGTATTGGCTAATCTGGTACCCCTTTGGCAAGTCGGGGTAGAAATAATTTTTTCGGTCAAATTTTGACTCAAGCGGAATGTCGCAGTTTAAGGCCATGCCGATTTTTATGCACCATTCAATTGCGGTTCTATTCGGTACAGGAAGTGCTCCGGGTAACCCAAGACACACAGGGCACGTTTGCGTATTTGGCTTTTTGCCAAAGTATTCTGCTTTGCATGAACAAAACATCTTGGATTTGGTATTTAACTCTACATGGACTTCTAAGCCAATCACCGGTTCGTATTTTTGTTTCATAATCTCTCCATCCATCCCTCAATTAATTTATCCATTCTCAATTGCTTGCCTGGATCAACAACACTACCTAGCATATCTCTACAGACATTGTTAAAAGATGTAACTTGTGCAAGATCATACGGGTCAAAACTTAAGCCACGTTCTTGTCCTGTACTTGGATCTGTTTCACGCCAGAGCACTATTCTTCTATTTCCTCTACCATCATCTCTAACTTCTACGCCTTTTAAATCCTCTGGTGTAGAATATAAATACGCAAATTCCCCTCTCTGAAGTTTCTCAAAAACTCTATCTATCCGACCTCTAACTGCAAGTTCTATATTGCCCTCTCTCCCAGTAGCAAGAGAAACTATTAAATTTAAAACTGCATTTAGTCGGCGTTCTACCACAGTCACCCTATCTGTCCTTCCGTGAAGCTCTTCTTCCCTCTTAGCAAACGGTTTTCCTTTCTCTATTTTCCACAAAGACATACTAACCATTCTCCTTTTTAACTCTCATAACTGGCTTTTGTTTGTGCCATCCTGTTGTTTCTTGATAGAAGTAACCTATTTTGAATAATGTTTCTTCCGAAAACTGCGGGCCTAGAATTTGCATGCCAATCGGCAAACCTTCTTTAGAAAACCCACATGGAACTGCCAAAGAGGGAATTCCGGCAAGATTTGCTGTCACTGTGTAAATATCAGATAAATACATTTTAAGTGGATCGTCAGCTTTTGTTCCTAATTGCCAGGGAGCAGTCGGTGAAACAGGGGCAAGAATAACATCAACTTTCTTATACGCTTTTATAAAATCTTCTCTAATTAATGTGCGGACTTGCATTGCTTTTTTATAATATGCATCATAATAACCAGCCGACAGAGTATAAGTTCCCAACATAATTCTTCTTTTGGCTTCCTCTCCAAAATTCTGCCTTTCAGAACCATATCGAATTCCATCGTAGCGAGCTAAATTCGAAGAAACTTCCGCGGGTTGGATGATATAGTAGCATGCAACTGCATATTCTGTATGAGGGAGAGATATATCTATTATTTCTGCTCCTAGATCTTGAAATATTTTTATGTCCGAAGAATCAATTTTTGCTTTCACATTATACTCTTTTGGTAGACCGATTTTAATACCTTTTATTCCATCCTTTATTTTTTTTGTGTAGTCTGTAACCTCTTTTATAGGAGTTGTAGCATCATGAGAATCATTGCCCGCTGTAACATTTAGTAGCAGTGCTGCATCCTCAACTGTTTTTGTTAAGTGGCCGATTGAGTCGAGGGACGAGGCCATCGCAATAATGCCGTAACGGCTAACTCTCCCATATGTTGGCTTAAGGCCAACAACGTTACAGAAACTTGCCGGAGTTCGAATGGAACCGCCTGTATCTGTTCCTGTTGCACCAAGGCACATATCGGTTGCGACCGCCGCCGCAGAACCGCTGCTTGAACCTCCCGGAACGTATGCTTTGTTCCATGGGTTTTTTGTTGGTCCAAAATCCGAATTTTCTCCGCTTGAGCCGTGTCCCCATGCATCTAAATTTGTTTTTCCAATAATTACCGCACCGGCAGCTTTTAATTTTTCTACAACTGTCGCATCGTATGGAGGCATATAATTTTCAAGCACTTTTGAGCCGGCTGTAGTCTTAATCCCTTTTGTCGAAAAAAGGTCTTTTAACGCAATGGGTATTCCCAATAAAGGAATCTTGCCTCGAAAGGCGTCCCCTTTTGAGGCTAAATTGTCTGTTTTCTTTGCCTGTTCTAACGCTCCCTCTTCACAAACAGTTATGAATGCATTAATTTCTCTATTGTGCTTCTTAATTTGTGCAATACAAGCTTTTGTAAGCTCAACAGAGGAAAACTGTTTTTTCTTTAATCCTTCTAAAGCTTGAGCAATTGTTAATTCGTTTAATTTCATTCTTCAAAAACCGCCTTGACTTTGAATAATCCATTAGGTTTGTTTTTTGTGTTTGCTAAAGTTTCATCTTGTGATAGAGAAGAAGATGTGGAATCATCTCTTGATATGTTTTTTAATCCGGTAACTTGCGATGTTTCCTTAACGTCTGCAGTATCAACTTCGTTTAGCTTTTCAACATAGGAAAGAATATCGGATAGCTGCTTTTCGAATTTTTCTTCCTCAAGAGGGGAGAGGGGCAAATTTGCCAACTTCGCGACATCCTTAACATTTATTTTCATGAGTTTATTATATTGCAGCCTTATGTAAACAGCAAGGACAAGTTGTGATATACTTTACTAGGTATGTCAGTCAACGTTCCAGAACTTTCTAGGCAACCAAAACCAACACCAGACGTTGGCTATTTTTCTGTAACTCCAGCATTAGGAGCCAATCCTGAACTCACTCGCAATCTTTGGGGAATATACACGAAACATTCTAAAGCATTAGTTCTTGAAGTATTTGCTACAGGGACAGTACCATCTATTCTTGATCCTTTGATTAAAGAATGTGTAGATGGAGGAGGATCAGCTTTTTTATTGTCTAATAATCCTGGAGACGAAAAAGGCATAACAAAACTTGCGTATGAAGCAAACATGGGAGCAGTGGGGGCTGGAGCAATACCATTAAGAGATGTAAATGTGAACAATAGGATAGAAGTGCTTAAAACCATTCAAGAAGCAATCAGTCAGGGAAAAATTGGCAACGAGTTAAATAAAGTTGTGATAGAAAAATTCTGTGCACCAGCTCCTCAGAATTCTGCTTAATATTATTTTTTGTCATGTACGATTCCGGTTTGTTAGGTAGATACGTAAGTCATTTTTGTATTTTTCCGACCAGAAGGAGGTGCAGACGGAGGAATCCGTAATTTTTGATCGCTATAGTTGCAGTTGACAATGTAGGATGGGAGTGTAAAAATGTCTCTATGTTAAACAAAAAAGATTTAGAGAAAATTGAGAAGATCATGGGAGATAAGCTTCAGGAATTTTTTGAAACGCTCATTTTGCCATATTTTGAGCATAACGAGAAAGATCATGCAGAAATTAAGGAAGCGCTAAAAAGACACGATAATCAGCTTAACGAGAATGCGAATGATCATGAGAGAATTTTCCGAGCCCTTGAAAGAAATAGGGATTAGCATGACGAGATGTTTCAAAAACTCGATTCAATTGAGAAGCATGTAAAGACCCACGAAAAGCGAATTAAACGATTAGAAACTATAGTAGCCGCTTAATCATTGCCTTGTGAGCTTGCCATTCGAGGGAATCGTCGAGATCTGCAAGGCAGATTTCTTTTCCATATTTTTTTCTCAATGCTAATGTAAGCAAGTGATCTGCAAAATGCGGGTTTTTGGGGAGTATTGGGCCGTGCATGTAACTGCCG
>JACQKQ010000047.1 GCA_016204465.1 Candidatus Levyibacteriota bacterium | reverse complement strand
GCGCTTTTTCAAAAGGGCTTTTACTCCTATTTACAGCATTAATCATTTTTTCAAAAACCTCTTTTGTCTGATGTTCATTATCAATAGGATGATAAGTTGTTCCGGTAATCCCCACTGCTTGTTTTCTGATACCAGAAGAAATCCCTAATCCTTTAATTAAAATATTGTGCAGCTGATTAATTACTGAAACAGAAATAGTCTTAAAATCATTTTTTGCTTTTAGTATTTCTTCAAAAGCTGCTTTGTGATTTAAAATCATCACTGCCTCATCTTTACTCTTACCAGCTGCTTTAATTTGTTCCTTAATTAAAGACTCTGTTTCCAGCAGTGTATAAGTATTGCCTTCAATTTTGGATGATTTCCAAGACAACTCAATGACAAATCTTTCCAGCTCCCTTTTTAAAAGGTCAGGACTTAAGTTTCCGGTCTTTTCTCCAAAACTTAGTGCCGTTTTCTTTAAGGTGTTTATTTCATCCATAGTCAATAAATCATGCAAATTTTTAAATATCTCAAAATCAAATGATTTTCTGGCACCAGTTCTATTGTCCGGATCATCGGCGAAATACCTTTCTAGGTTAAACTCGCGGAGGAGCTTATTTGAAACTTTGGGAAAATATATTGTAGCTCTAGCCTTTCCTGTTACACTAACCAGTTTTTTAACCAATAAAACATGCAGGTCCCTTATAATAGTTGGCTTTGAAACAGGATATAATTTAGCAACTTTTTCCTGAATTTCTTCCCTAAGGAGCCCTTCCGACTGGTTAATTATATTAAGAATGTATTCTTGCCTGGTAGTTAATATCGTCTCATCCATACATATTATCGTATCATATTGAGACGATTTGTCAATACTTCGATTTCACTCAGTATCGACCCTGAGAGAATCCGAATGGGTCAAGAGATGTTAATTATTATATTAAGTGCCACTTGGCTCCGCGACTAGGATTCGAACCTAGAACCAATCGATTAACAGTCGATTGCTCTACCGTTGAGCTATCGCGGAACGTTGAACATTCCAGCCCTGCACCGTCTGGTACTGGGCAGAACGTATTGCTATTTTACCATCAAATGCACCGCAAATCCACTGTAAAATACGCATGAGGTGTGTTAATATTGGGAAGTTATGAAGAAAGCTGTAATCTTTGATTATAATAGAACTCTAGTTCAAGGCGAACAGACTCCGCCACGCTTTTTTTCCGAAACGCCTTCTGTTCTTAGTACGCTTAAAGAAAACGGAATTAAAATGGCAGTAGTCAGCGTTGGAGAAAATCCTGCCCAAAGAAAACAAGAGTTCGATCAATTGGGCTTGGGAAATTATATATCTGTTTTCAGGATAGTGGGGAAAAATGACCGAAAGGACTTGCAGCCAATTTTGGACGAGCTGCAAATAACGGCTGATGCCTGCGTAGTCGTTGGAGACAGAGTAAAAAAAGAAATTGTGGAAGGTAACAGAATTGGCGCCACAACCGTTTGGCTGCAAAAAGGTAAATTTGCCAAGGAGAAACCCGAGACGCCAGAAGAAAAACCTGACTTTGTTATTAACACGTTAAGGCAATTGCTTCCGATTGTTTTAGGGGAATAAACCCTACTCACGCTGCCATAGGAAGGGCGTGGGATTCACTAATCCTATAGTACTATTGACAACGCGGGGTTTTTATGGTATACTCCATTTATAAACAGCAGATTGAAGCAATATATCTGCTTATATTTGACAGTCCCTGTATAGTTAAGATAAAGATACCTCACCTTCTTTTTTGTATCTTTTCCACTAATTCACACGTTCTTATTTAAGCAGTTTTATTGCTTTACTCTCGTTTACAAAACTATGTTTCGAAAGTCATATCCACCACGACCACGGTTGAAAAGATACGCACGAAATGCGTCGCGTTTTGGTCGCGGTAAACAGATAGATGTTTCCCGCTTTATCAATAAAACAGCTGTGCAAAAACCGCAAGAGGAATACGTTATAGAGCATCAATTTTCTGACTTTCCTGTAAACGATCAGATAAAGCGCAACATTGCGGAAAAAGGCTACAAAACGCCAACACCTATTCAGGATAGGGTTATTCCGCTGATTTTGTCGGGAAAAGACGTTGTTGGCATGGCGAATACCGGTACAGGAAAAACCGGCGCATTTCTTATCCCACTTATCAATAAAATATGTCTTGATCGATCGCAGAAAGTACTGATTATTACGCCAACAAGAGAGCTCGCTGTGCAAATTAATGAGGAGTTTACGCTTTTCGCAAAAAACATGCACGTGTTTTCGGTGCTTTGCATCGGTGGACAAAGCATGCATAACCAAATCTACGGCCTTCGTCGAAACCATAATGTTGTCATTGGCACACCTGGAAGACTTAAGGATTTACATGAACAACGTATGCTTAATTTTGCGTTGTACAACAATATTGTATTAGACGAAGTTGACCGGATGCTTGACATGGGTTTTATTAACGACATTACCTTTATCATTCGCCATTTGCCAAACAATCGCCAGTCACTTTTTTTCTCGGCAACGATCCCAAATGAGGCAAACACCCTGATGCAGGCGTTTCTTAGAAATCCTGTGACCGTTTCGGTAAAATCGCAAGAAACTAGGGCAAACGTTATGCAAAATATTATAAAAGTAAACGGTCGGAAAAAACCCGATGTCTTACAAGAGCTGTTGCGAAAGCCTGAATTTGCAAAGGTGCTTATTTTTGGCCGGACAAAATGGGGAATGGAAAAACTGGCAAAAATGCTCACCCAAAACGGATTTACCGTTGCGGCAATCCATGGAAATAAAAATCAAAACCAGCGCCAGCGCGCGCTGGCGGCATTTAAGAGTAATCACGTTCGGATTCTCCTTGCAACCGATATTGCATCAAGAGGATTGGATATTGATGATATTACCCATGTCATTAATTACGATCAACCAGCGTCATACGAAGACTATATTCACCGAATTGGGAGGACAGGAAGAGCAGAAAAAAGTGGTATTGCATTAACGTTTGTCGATTAACGCGTGCGCAAGTTACCGCGATTTTGCGTACCGCAAAAATGGAAAAAGCTCTATGGCAATTGCAAAAACCACAGCCCTTTTCTAAACTATAGTCTGGGGGTTTCGATCGATTCTAGAACTTTTAGGATAGGTATTATTTCTGTATTTTTGCTATACTTTATCTGTGGATAAAAAGGTCTTTGCTGGTATGCTTATCGGAGCGGGCGCGCTTATTGCAGTTTTTGTCTTCATTAATAGTTTACAAAACCAACCAGGTAAGTACGATGCTTTTGCAACATGTCTTAAAGACAAGGGCGCTATTTTTTACGGCGCATTTTGGTGCCCGCACTGCCAGAACCAGAAAAAAATGTTTGGATCCTCGGAGCGGCTATTGCCTTACGTAGAGTGTTCAACTCCAGACGGAAAAAACCAACTTACAATTTGTAGAGAGAAAAATATTCAGGGATACCCTGCTTGGGAATTTAAGGATGGCACAAGAAAAAGCGGCGAGATACCGCTTGAAGAACTCTCGCAAAAAACATCGTGTCCCTTGCCAAAAAACTAGTATGTCATCGGTAACGCAAACTGTAAACCAATTACTTTCCTTCTTTACTCTTCTTGGCGGCGTCTTATTTATCACGGGAGTTTTATTGACCCGAAATAACGTATCTATGCGCAAGTTTTTAATAAAATACTCACTTGTACTAGCCTTTAGTGTAAGTCTTATAGCAACCCTTGGCAGTCTCTTTTACTCTGAAATTGCTCGCTTTGAACCTTGCAAGCTATGCTGGTACCAGCGCATTTTTCTTTTTCCCCAAACTATACTTTTTGCCGTTGCGCTTTGGAAAAAACTGCCAGTTGCAGCGTATAGCCTTGCACTTTCAGGTATTGGAGCACTGATTGCTGCCTATCACACTGCCCTCCAATTTGGAATTACTTCAGGACTTCCCTGCGCAAAAGAAGCGGTCTCCTGCACACAACGATTTGTTTTGGAATACGGCTATATTACTATTCCCACTATGTCGCTTACTGCATTTTTGCTCCTTATTCTTTTTGCGCTCTTTGCACGATTGGCAAAACAATAGGACATGGATCAATACTTGACAAATACTATATCTCTGTTCTATGCTAAAAATGTCTCTCCGATGCATAGGGAAGGCTTGCCAAAAAGGCAACTATTCTAGACAAGAAGCCTTTGAGGGACAACCGGAAAGTTTTGGTAAAAACAAAACGTTCCAAACAAGAAGGTCTGCTTAAACAACAGACCTTTTTGCTTCTTAATGCATCTTATCCTCTTTAATGTCTTCTCTAAATTCCTGCGTGAGCTTTTGAATTTTTGGGTCTATGATGTACTGGCAATAGGGTACAGAAGAATTCCTATCATAGTAATTTTGGTGATGGGGCTCGGCTTCGTAAAAGTTGGTGAACGGAACAATTTCCGTGACAATCGGCGCTTTGTAGAGGCTTGCTTTTTCAATTGCTTCTTTTGATTTTTTAGCAATTTCTTTTTGCCAATCAGAATGATAAAAAATCACCGAACGGTACTGCGTACCTTCATCTGGGCCTTGCCTATTTTTTGTTGTTGGGTTATGCAAATGCCAAAAAACATCTAAAAGTTTTTCGTAGGAAATGATGTTTGGATCAAATATTACTTGAATTGTTTCTGCGTGACCGGTTTTGCCAGAACAAACATCTTCGTACGTTGGATTTGCAACTGTTCCTCCACTGTAGCCGCTGTGAACATCCAAAACTCCCTTTAGCCGCTTAAAAATTGCTTCTGTACACCAAAAACACCCGCCAGCAAGGGTTGATTTTTCCATTTTACCATTATAGCACTGTGCTATGATTAAGAAATCATGATTGCGTTGCACATAACGTTATACGTTCTCGCTTTTGTCGCTATTTGGTTTGGCGCCGGACTTATTGTCGCGTCAGCCGACCGATTCTCTAAACGGCTCAAGGTTTCCTCGTTTGCTTTCTCATTTTTCATTTTAGGCATGCTCACGTCAACGCCTGAATTTGGTGTTGGCATGACAGCGCTTGCAGAGAACAATCCAGAGATTTTCGTTGGTAATCTCATCGGCGGCATCCCTGTGCTTTTTCTTCTTGCTATTCCTATCTTGGCAATTTTGGGTAATGGCGTTAAGCTGCACAGCGAGCTTGAGACGAAGAATCTATTATTTGCGTTTGTTGTTATACTTTCGCCGGCGTTTTTTGTCATGGATAAAAAGGTGACAAACGCAGAAGGGTTTATCCTTATCCTTCTCTACTGCGTCCTTTTTTTCGTTATGCAGCGCAAAAAAGGTATCTTTGACACTCAACATAGCGAGGTGCTGCACATCCGCTCGTACTCGTTTTCCGACATTCTTAAAGTGCTTTTAGGCGTTGCGATCGTCTTTGTGGCAAGCCATGTTATTGTGGACTACACGCTCTTTTTCGCAAAGCTGCTTACCGTTTCGCCGTTTTATATTAGCCTCATCTTTCTTTCTCTTGGCACGAATCTGCCTGAACTGTCCCTTGCCATCCGCTCCGTCATTTCAGGGAAAAAAGATGTCGCATTTGGCGACTATATTGGGTCTGGTGCGGCAAATACGTTTCTGTTTGGCCTCTTCACCCTTATGAATACCGGCGAGGTGCTCACCGTCAACAATTTTTTTACGACATTTTTACTCCTAGCCTTTGGCCTTGGCCTCTTTTTCTACTTTACACGCTCGAAAAACGACATTTCGCGAAACGAGGGGTTTATGTTGCTTTGTGTGTACTTCTTATTTGTCATCATTGAGCACGTACTGCGTACACAGTAGTATTCTTACATAGTCCGGTTCTTTCCTGTTATTTACACCCTTTTACTTGCTTCCAACACAATATGTATACAGTTAAACTCATGAAAATGAAATATTTTATTCTTCCCAGAAAGGATGTCAAATCAGTCTCTGACTACAAACTTGAGGCAATTTTGCAAAAGGGGAGAAAGCAGTTTGAAAAACTAGCAAAACTAGGCTTACCCAAGTCTTACACAATATTGGGTTGTATCTTTATAAAAGTTGCGCATACTACTACACAAAGATAAGCTCGGTTAACAAACCCGTAGGAATCCGCCAGTTGGCGCCACGTAAAACGCAGCTAGCGGAAAAACGACGGGTTTTGTTTTTGTATAATAAAAAGGTGCATACCTTTTGGAGAATTTTCCTTTACTTTTTGACATGGCGAATACTGCTTTTTTTGCCATTGGTTGCAGGACACTATCTTCTCCCGTATCGAATAGGATTTGATTACTCAAATATTTGGAAATTCGTACGCTTCTACAAGCCGGTTGAAAGTTTTTTGCTATACCCATGGGCAAACTTTGACGGCGTGCACTATTTATCTATCGCGGGAAAGGGCTACGAAAATGACCAAGGCTTTTTTCCGCTTTTTCCGATACTGATTCGCGCTGTTGCAGTACTTTTTGGCGGAGGCGAACCGTTTGGCATAAGCTACTTTTTTGCAGGATTTTTTGTTGCAAACTTCACATTTCTTATTGCTCTCTTTTTTTTGTATAAACTTTTGCTTATTGAATATGACGAGAAAGTGGTAAAAAAAATGATATGCTTTTTGCTTGTTTTTCCAACAGCGTTTTTCTTTGCTACGATTTACTCCGAAAGTCTCTTTTTACTCCTTACCGTACTTTCTTTTTATTTTGCACGTAAAAAGCAGTGGGTTTTTGCAGGCGTTTTCGGCATGTTCCTTACTGCTACACGTGTTGTAGGTATAAGTATTTTGCCTGCATTGCTGTTTGAGTTTTTTATTCAGAAGAAAAACTTGCTTACAAAAAAAGCGCTCTCGCTTCTCCTTATTCCTCTTGGACTTCTGGGCTATATGTATTTTAACCTAGTAAACTTTGGCGATGCATTTTCCTTCTTAGAAGCGCATACAAAGCTTGGAACTGGCAGATCTGAAAGTATTGTTCTTTTTCCACAAACGCTCTTTCGTTATGGAAAAATAGTACTCACCGTTCCAGTTGCTCAATTTGAGTGGTGGATTGCGCTTCTTGAGTTTGGTTCGTTTTTTTTTGCTGCCACACTGCTTTTTGTTGCTTGGAAAAAGAAGGTACGACTTTCCTATCTTGTCTTTGCGATACTTAGCTTTTTACTCCCCGCCTCGTCAGGAACATTCTCCGGCCTTCCCCGCTACACTCTTGTGCTTTTCCCAATATTCATCGCACTCGCATTAGTAAAGAACAAGATGCTTCGTGTTGCATACATGATTTTTAGCGCAATACTGCTTCTTCTCCTTCTTATGTTCTTCTCCCGCGGCTTTTACGTTGCGTAGCGATCAACCAAGATAATCCTTGAGTTTATTGCCCCGCGATGGGTGGCGCAGTTTCCGCAAAGCCTTGGCTTCGATTTGACGGATGCGCTCTCGGGTGACAGTAAACATGCGGCCAACTTCTTCCAAAGTTTTTGGCTTACCATCTTTAAGGCCAAACCGCTCTTCCAACACTCGCCGTTCTCTATCCGAAAGTGTTGAAAGCACGCCTTCAACTTGTTCTTTAAGAAGCTCCCTAGAAGCCGTATCAAACAGCGTTGGCGCTGATGTGTCGTGGATAAAATCACCGAGTCTGCTGTCCTCCTCGTCGCCCACTGGCGATTCAAGGGATGCAGGCTCTTGAGAAATTTTAATAATCTCCAATGCTTTATCTGGATCAATATCTAAAACCTTTGCAACCTCTTCTGGACTTGGCTCGCGGCCAAGCTCCTGCATGAGTTTTCTACTTGCTCGCAAAAAGCGGTTGATATTCTCAACCATGTGAACCGGAATACGGATTGTTCTTGCCTGATCGGCAATAGCGCGGGTTATGGACTGGCGAATCCACCAGGTTGCGTAGGTTGAAAACTTAAACCCCCGGCGCCAATCGTATTTTTCAACTGCCCGAATGAGCCCTTGATTGCCTTCCTGAATAAGATCCAAAAGCGTTAACCCCCGACCGACGTATTTTTTGGCAATAGAAACGACAAGACGTAAGTTAGAATTAGTAAGCGTCTTTTTTGCCTCTCTGTCTCCTTTCTCAACCCGCTTGGCAAGAGAAATTTCCTGTTCGAATGTAAGAAGAGGAATACGACCTATCTCTTTTAGGTACATGCGTACAGGATCGGATACTGTCCCTTCGGTAAGCACAGTAAGCGCCTCAAGCTCTTTTTCCAGAGCCTCTATAGGCTCCTGCGCCTCTGCTGATTCTTGGGCAACGCTCTCAAATACATCAACATTTGCATGGAGGAAACGGTTATAAAGTTCGTCAAGTTCTTTTATATGGTCCTCGGGATGAGGAAACAGTTGCAGAATCTCTTCCTGCGTAATATAGCCGCGTTTTTTGGCTGATGCAACAATTTCTGTTAACATTGTTTTTTGTTTTTGTGTTGTCATAGTTTTTTCCCTCTCTATTTTACCATGAGTTGCCAAGCGATTCGAGCATCAATGTGCTAATTGTAGGTTGCCATTCTTGAGACAAGCTGCGCGTGCTGCTCTTTGAGCTTCTCAAGCACCTCTTCACCGTGCGTTGCTTCTGCTTCTTTAATCTTCTCGCCAAGTACTTTTATTTGCGTACGAATGGATAACAGCGATAATTCCCTAACTACCATGCGCATCTCGCGCTCAAAAAGCTCGCTTGTGAGCAAAGAGGGAAGCGGGAAAAGCAAGCAGGTATCAAATGTTGTTAAAAGTTCGGATGGCAAAAAAGACGTGAATTTTCCGCTATCAAACGCATCGTCCTGTCCAAAATACGTTACAAGATGTTCGAAGAGTTTTTTGTGCGAAGGAATCGAAAACACGATATCGCCAAATTTCGAAGAATATTGCTCAAAGAGCGATTTTTCTTTAACGTGCTGGAAAAGAAGCGCTAAGAAATACTCTTCCAATACCTGCTCCCTCGGCCGCTTCTTCTTTATCAATGCGACAGTTTCCAGGATATCTTGTTTACTCTTAAGCTTGTCTGCTTGTTTAAGGATATTTTCGTACGAGGTCTCAAGCGACCTGGCCAAAAGCCTAAAGTAATGTTCTTTGATAATCTCGTTTTCAATATCCGAAAGGATAGGTAATAATGTATCGCTTATTGCTTTTTTCCCATCTACGGTTTTATAATCGAAATCTGAAAGTGTTTTTTCAAGCAGGTAGTCATATACCGAAACTGCGTGACTAACTGCTTTTTTAAATTCAGCTGAATCCTTTCGTACGGCCTCGTCTGGGTCCTTGGTATCTGTTGTTTTAACAGCCTTAATAGTAAGCCCTTTTTTCTCAAGGACTGGTAGGCTTCTTTTTAGGGCTTCGTATCCGGCTTTATCTTCATCTAGACAAAGGATAACAGTACTTGTGAACCGCGAAAGTAAATTAGCTTGAAATTCCGTGAACGCTGTTCCTTTAATGGCAATTGCGTTAGTAATGCCTTCTTGGAAAGAAGAAAGAACGTCAAACTCGCCTTCCATGATAAGTGCATTTCCTGCTTTTTTGATCGCGTCTTTGGCAAGGTGGAGACCAAAAAACACGTCGCCTTTGTGGTATACCATGGTTTCTTTAGTATTGACGTACTTTGACACTACAGTGTCTTTCTCGTCAAAAACTCTGCCAGAAAAACCAATCACATTGCCTCTGTGATCGTGGAGCGGAAAAATAATCCTGTTTTGAAAAAAATCCAATGTTTGGCCACTTCGTTGCATACTTAAACCGGCTTCGACTAAAAGTAAAGGCTCAATGTTTTTTTTCTTTATCAAATATTGCGTCAGTGCATTGCCAATCCCTGGCGCAAAGCCGAGTTTAAACGTTTTTGCAACCTGCTCTTTAATACTACGCGTTTTGAACAAATATGAAAGAGCCCGTCTTCCTGCATTGTGCTGCATTAAAATATAGTGGTAAAAATCCAATGCAAGTTTGTTGAGTTTGTAGAATTTTTCTTTTTTTGAGCTTATCTCTGTTTGCATTTTTCCCTCTGCAAGAGTGACGCCTGCGCGCTTGGCCAGCATGCGCAGCGCTTCGGGGAATTCAATATGCTCATACTGCATGAGAAACGAAAAGCAATCGCCGCCAACAGAACAACCAAAGCAGCGCCAAATTTGCCGTTCCGGCGAAACAATAAACGACGGCGTTTTTTCGCTGTGAAATGGACAGAGCGCCTTAAAATGGCTGCCGGTCTTTTTGAGCGGCAAATACTCCGAAATGAGGCTTACGATATCTACCTTCTCCCGAACGCGTTCAACGTCATCCATAGCAGCAGTATTGTACCACTATTCTGCTACAAATGAGCAAAAAGGCAGGCAATAATCTCTCTTGCTACTTTGTCTTTTGTTGTAAGTTCAATCTTATAAACATCGCCGCTTGCTTTCACGACATACGCCTCATTGGTATCTACAGCAAAACCAGTGTCTTTCCGACTCACGTCATTGACAACAATTGCATCCGCATTGCTTTCTTTGAGCTTTGCTCTAGCGACACGAACAAACTCTTTTTGACTTCCGCCCCACACTGCCTTAAATCCGACAAGAAACACGTTTGGATTTTGCTTCTTCATCATGTTGATGATCTTCACAGTTGGCGTTAATTCTAGCGTGTGTGAACGGCTACTGCTGATTTTGCCTTTACGCTTTTTCAAAACAGCAAAGTCGCCGACTGCAGCAGAGTGGAAAACAATATCGCTATTAGCGACATGATTTTGCAAAAGTTTTGCTAAATCTTCCCCAGTCTCAAATAGTTCTTCTCTGATCGGAAAACGGGCTGATACAAAACTAGCAGCTCGAAGTAAAGTAACTTTCGCCCCTAAGAGAAATGCGACGTCAGCAATGGCAGCGCCCATTTTACCAGTGCTTTTGTTTGTAATAAACCGCACGTCATCAATCGGCTCTTGCGTTGCGCCGGCAGTGACAAGCACCCGCTTTCCTTCTAATAATTTTTTCTTTGCAGCAATTTTTTCGATTACAGAAGCAATTTTCTCGACATCTACAAGCCTTCCTCTTCCGCGATATCCGCATGCTAAATTCCCCTCTTCTGGATCAAGTAGGATAAATCCGCTAGATCGTAACCGCTCAAGGTTCTCTTGCACAATCGGATTTTCCCACATGTGCAAGTTCATTGACGGACACAGAACAATTGGGGAATGAACGGCTAAAATTGTTGTTGTCAAAAAATCATCTGCAAGACCGTTTGCAATTTTTGCAATAACATTTGCCGTTGCCGGCGCAACGACAAAAACGCTTGCGCTATCTGCAATGGCAATGTGATCAACCGTTCTTTCTTTTAAGATTTTTTTGTAGTCAAATTTTGGCGGAAAAAGATCAGTAAAAACTTTATTTCCTGATGCTTTTTCGAACTCCTTTTTTGCAACCATTTGAGTTGCTGCCTTTGTCATAATCACGACAACCTCATATCCCTTTTTTTTGAGCAATTGAACAAGATTGAGCGTTTTATACGCAGCAATCCCGCTTGTCACGCCAACAGCAATTGTTTGTTTCTTCATTGTAGATAGGTATTGTACCATGGCGGGGCTTGTTTTTATAAAGTTTCTTCTATACAATAACCTGTGGCTTATGGCGGTACGACTAGTTATCGGCGCTCAGTGGGGAGACGAAGGAAAAGGCAAAATTATTGACTACCTCGCCAATACTTCTGATTTTGTTGTACGCTACCACGGCGGCAACAACGCCGGCCATACCATTGTCAACGAATACGGCAAATTTGCCATGCACCTTATCCCCTCCGGCATTTTCCGCAATAACACGAAAGCAATTATTGCCAATGGTACGGTCATTGATCTTGAGGTGCTTCTTTCGGAAATTAAGATGCTTGAAAAAGCAGGAGTGAAGGTGAAAGAGAGGCTTTTTGTCTCTCCCCGCTGCCACATTATCATGCCATATCATAAAATTCTTGATCGGATTTTCGAAGCTGCGAAAGGGGTTGGTAAAACCGGTACAACGGGCCGTGGCATTGGCCCGGTGCACGCCGACAAAGTCGGCTACAACGGCATTCGGCTTTTTGATTTGCTTAATAAAAAGCAGTTCTCAAAAAAACTTTTTGTGCAGCTCTCGATAAAAAATCCGATTCTTAAGGCATTTGGAGAAACACCGCTCGACCAGAAAGCAATCGAGCACCACTTATTATCCCTTCTTCCAAAAATAAAACCATTTGCCACAGAAACCTATCCAATCATCCAAGAGGCAGTTAAAAAGAAAAAAACCATTATGCTTGAAGGTGCGCAAGGCGTGTTCTTGGACAACGACTGGGGCACGTATCCGTTTGCGACTGCCTCCACGACTCTTTCTGGCGCTGCTACGCACGGCGCAGGCATTGCGCCACAATACATTACAGATATTATAGCTGTTGCAAAAGCGTATGCCACCCGCGTTGGCGCAGGCCCTTTTCCAACAGAGCTTTTCGACAAAACCGGAAAGTTGTTAAGAGAAAAGGGTGGCGAATACGGCGCAACAACAGGAAGGCCAAGACGTTGTGGGTGGTTTGATGCGGTAGGTTTGCGTTTTGGCGCGAATTTGAATGGTTTTACATCACTTGCCATTACAAAACTTGATATTTTGGACGGATTTGGGGAAATCAAAATATGTACAGGATACATACTCAATGGTAAATCCGTTGAATATTATGATATTGATGCAGCAGACCTTGAAAAAGTAAAACCCACCTACGAAACGCATAAAGGTTGGCAAACACCAACGCAAGGGGCTAATAAGTACTCGGAACTTCCAAAAGAAGCAAAAGCATACCTTGCTAGGATTGAAGAGCTCGTTGGCGTAAAAATCGCCTATATCTCCACAGGACAGAAGCGTGATGAAATCATCAAAGTATAAAGCACTTATTGTTGACGTAGACGGTACACTAATTCCCTATACACGCAACGCAGTTCCTTCTCCAAAAGTAACAGAAGCGATTAATAGGGCAAGCAAAATCCTGCATACTGGCATTGCAACATCACGATGCTACTATGCTTCACAACATATTATAAAACATTTGAATCTTTCCGGACCTTCAATTCTTAACGGAGGAGCGCAAATTGTTGATCTCTCCACTTTAGAACACTACTACCAACAGTCACTTGAGCAAACAGATATTTTCTACATATCGAAAGTACTAAAAGACTATCGCCTCCCTTTTATTTTATGCGATGGCGTTAACGCCGATATACTTTTCGATGGAAAAAATTTTCCAGAAAAAACTTTTTTTATTTATAGCCAGGGATTGGAAAATACATTAGCACAAAAACTTGTAAAAACTATCTCACACAGACCAACAATTTCTACATTTACAACAAAATCTGAAATACTGGGTAAAACGGATTTTCTTGTCACGCATGCACGGGCTACCAAGCAGCACGGCATTGAAGAAGCGGCAAAAGCGCTTGGAATTAGCACTAAAGAAATTATTGCGGTTGGCGATGGATATAATGATTTTCCGCTTTTGATGGCATGCGGGTTAAAAGTTGCCATGGGTAATGCAGTTTATGACTTAAAAGCAATTGCTGACTATATTGCGCCAACGGTTGAAGAAGACGGCGTTGCAGATGTGATTGAAAAGTTTATATTATGAATAAATTTCAAAAAGCCCTAGAGCTGATTAGTACCAAAACATATATAGACCAGAAAGTGCTGCGGGTATTTGCAGCAAAAGCAAAGGATGAAAATTTTGTGAGGGAGGAAAATCCAACAGAGCATTTCTGCTCGTTTTTCATGCCGGTTGATAACAAGACTCATCGTATCTTCTTAGGCCACCACATTAAAGCGCAAGATTGGATTCCGCCAGGCGGTCATATTGAAAAAGGAGAAAGTCCAGAAGAGACAGTGCGAAGAGAATTTACGGAAGAGCTTGGATATACGCTCAAAAAAGAAAATATTAAACTCTTTGATATTTCAATCATTCACGTACGAAGCAAAGCAAGACCTTGTAAAATCCACTACGATTTTTGGCACATGGTAGAAATTAACGAGCAGCCCTTTCAGTTTGACAAGAAAGAATTTTACGACGCTAAATGGTTTACCCTTAGGGAGGCTTTACAAAAAACGCAGCGAAAAGAATATAAAGCAGTGATAAAGAGACTCTACCAGAATTTGACATGAAACAACTCATTCTCGCATCAGAATCAGCACGTAGGAAACAGCTTCTTGAAAAAATGGGAATTCCGTATAAGGTTGTTCCAAGCAATGTTGAAGAAAGGCTCAATGCCAGGCTTAAGCCAAAAGCGCAGGCAATCGCGCTGTCAAGGCAAAAAGCCGAAGCGGTTGCTGCAAAGTATAAAAATGCCATTGTTCTTGCCGCAGATACGTTCGTAGTGCTCAATGATAAGATTATCGGAAAGCCAATATCTGAAATTGATGCAAAACGGATGTTGCGGAAATTAAGCGGCAAACCACACAACGTGATTACCGGATTTACTATTGTTGATAGTGCAACGAAAAAATCAGTAAGCAATGCTGTTGAAACAACCGTGTACATGAAAAAAATCTCTGAAAAAGAAATGGATAGCTACATCAAAACCGGTGAGCCAATGGACAAAGCAGGTGCGTACGCTGTGCAAGAACGCGGTGCATTGTTTGTCAAGAGAATAGATGGCGATTTTTTTAACGTTGTTGGTCTTCCCATTTTTGCTGTTTCGCAAGCACTTCGTAAATTCGGTATTTATTTTCTATAAAAAATACCGTACAGTAGAATAGTACTTGCATTTTCAAGCAAAGTATCCTATAATATATTGCTATGCCAGGATTTGACTACGATACATATTTATCACCGTTTACCTGGCGCTACGGATCGCCGCAAATGCGGCAGATATGGTCCGAGCAAAACAAACGAAAAATCTGGCGACGCATTTGGATAGCATTAGCCAAAGCCCAACACGAAGAAGGTCTCATCTCCAAAGAAGAACTCGACGACCTCATTGCTCACAAAAAAGACATAGACATAGCTGCATCACACAAAATAGAACAAGAGATTCACCATGACCTCATGGCAGAAATAAAAGTCTATGCCTCGCAAGCCCAAAAGGGCGGCGGCAAATTGCACCTTGGAGCAACATCAATGGATATTGAAGACAACGCAGACGCAATCCGCATCAAAGAATCACTGGGTATTATTGAACAAAAACTAAAGGAACTCGTAAAGGTTTTTGCGAAAAAAATTGAAACCTACAAAGATACGGCTTGCATGGGATACACCCACCTGCAGCCGGCAGAACCAACCACGATTGGTTACCGTTTTGCATTCTACGCCCAAGACCTCTTGCTTGACCTTAAACTTCTTCATTTCGTTCAAGTAAACCTTAAAGGCAAAGGGTTTAAGGGCGCGGTTGGCACCCAAGCAAGCTATAGTTCACTACTACATAGTGCTAAAGTAGCGCAAATGGAAGAAAAAGTAATGAAAGAACTTGGCATTGATGCAGTAACAGTAAGCGGTCAGACTGCACCGCGAAAACTTGAGTATTTTGTCGCAAGCGCGCTCTCTGGCATCGCGCAATCTCTGTATAAATTTGCGTTTGATTTGCGTTTGATGCAGTCTCCTGGTTTTGGCGAATGGCAAGAGCCGTTTGGAAAAAAACAAGTTGGCTCGTCAGCCATGCCGTTTAAGAAAAACCCAATTAAAGCAGAGCAGATTTGCTCGCTTGGAAGGCTTGTTTTCCATTTGGCAGAAGTCACAAAAGACAATGCAGCGCACATGCTATTAGAGCGAACCCTGGATGATTCGGCAAACCGGCGCGTTGTGTTGCCGGAAATGTTTTTGGCAGTTGATGCAATGCTCACAAGCGCAACAAATATTGTTTTGAATCTGGTAGTGAACGAAAAACAAATAGAGAAAAATCTTGCAATCCACGGCCCATTTGCTTCTACAGAAGCAGTGTTGATGGCTGCTGTTAAAAAAGGCGGCAATCGACAAGAACTACATGAAGCATTGCGCGAAATTGCAATGCAAGCGTGGGAAGCGATACAAAAGGGAGAGGATAATCCATTGACGAATCTTTTGCTGCATGATAAAAGAATTATG
>JACQKQ010000046.1 GCA_016204465.1 Candidatus Levyibacteriota bacterium | reverse complement strand
GCTACAGTAAAGCTCCACGGGGTCTTTTTGTCCAAGTATGGGAAGGCCGCATCTTCACAGCCATTGCAATTTCGCCGGGTCTATCCTCAAGACAGTCGCTAAGTCGTTCAACCTTTCGTGCGGGTCTGAACTCGCCAGACACAATTTTGTTGCTCTCGTTATTAAACGAGGATTGAGTCATTTCTGCTCAACTCCTTACATCGCTGTAAGGTTCAGACTATATCATTTCCCCACCTTTGCGGGGTCTTGGCGTATAGTCGTTGAGGGTTCGTCTTAGATTCTTCATTCTATCCTTCATCTTTGTTAGTTTGCAAGGATATCTTGTCATAAAAATTTCAGTAACTTTACGTATATCAGAAATCTTATTGGTTTCCCAATGATACAAACCATCATTCGTTCTAACATGAATGTTTCCGCAATTTAGAAAGTCCTTAATCAATTCAATGATTTTTCGATCTTTCATTGCTACTGCGAAAAATGGTTGTAATCTCAAACCTGATTTTTTAAAGCCACATGACCCTTCAGCGTCAACAATTCCTGCTAAGAAGAAACCCTTCTGATCATCAGTAAAATTACTAATATCTTCGATTTCTTCGGCAAGACCATTAAGCTTCAGATCTTTTAATTCTTCACGACATTTTTCTATTACTTTTTCTCTATCTGGAACTTTTGAATTTCCGCCAATTGCTGGCAGAATATTTTTTAGAAGTTCAAGCTTTCTTCTGGCTAAATCTCCAGTTATAACCGGATAGCTTTGAAAAAATTGAAAAACTTTTTCAGCTTTTCTTTTGCCTCTAAATTTAAGATTATATCCGCCTTTAATAGGACTGATATTGCCCAAATTAGGACTCACTATCTGATTAATCTCTTTCAGAAGATTTAAATCTGCATTGGAAATTGTGATATCAGGCATAAAGTAAAAACCTCTGCCTCTCTTATCGTTTGCCCGAATTACCGAGCAACTTAATTCTCCAACACAGAAACCAGTGTAATAGAAGAACTTAGAAACTAGCGACGTTTCCTGCTGATTGACTGCACCGGATACATTTTTAGTTGAAATAGGCATTAATTTAGTATTACCCAAATTAAACCCAAAGTCAACTAGTACCGGATACTCAGTTATTCCAGCATATAGCCAAGTTTGCAAATCCGCCTTACGGCGGATTGTCCCCTGTCTGTAAGGGTATAAAATACCCTATAGCACGAGGAACTTCGCTACCATAGACATTACGTTATCACTTTATCATTTTTTGATAAAGATCCTCTATATCGCCATAGAGATCGGACTATATCATTGGCGTACCGTCTGGTACACCACTTGGCGTATAGTCTCTGAGGATTTAAACTCAATTATCTTACTAGAAAAGGGTAATTTATCTTTAGTTGCTGCCACCATAGTTGATAAACTGGCCAACCTTGAACACAATGACCTATTAAGCCTCTTTTAAGTGATTCCTCTGCATTAGGACAATTCACTTGTTGAAGATAACACATAGGTTTTGTATCAACTTTAGTTGTCAATTTACAATATTGTGGCCAACCATTTTTAACCATTACTCCTACTAATATTAGTATTAGCAAGACAATAAAAAGTTTAGCTTTCCTGCTGATTGTCCGCAGTGATCGGATTGTCACCATATACATTTATTGTAACATGGTACCGTCACATTCCCGGATATTCCAGCATATAGCCAAGTTTTTTAACTGCACTATGATCTACAGTTATAGTTACTGCTGCCGTTCACCAGATCTTAGGCCCCGACCTCGTCCAAGCCTTACGGCAAGGAGTCAGAAGAGACAGTAAATTACTGGCACTGGGCAGGTGTCAGCCCCTATACATCATCTTTCGATTTAGCAGGGACCTGTGTTTTTGTTAAACAGTCGCTTAGCGTCTTTTGTTGTAACCCGCCTCTCAGCCGCCTTGCGGCAGTGAGGGCGGGCAGGACATCTCCCAAAGGTTACGTCCAGCTTTCGTTGCCGAGTTCCTTAAGGATAGTTCTCCCGATCGCCTTTGTATACTCAACTCGCCCACCTGTGTCGGTTTACGGTACGGTTTATTTATATTTCCTTCACGAGGATTTTCCTGAAAACAGAAAATTTCCACTTGCGTCTCGTAATTTGCTTTTTTACTTAAGTTACTTAAGAAACTTAAGCAACCTAAGTTGAGGAGACGGATTTTCCTACCTCCTCCGGCTTATTACTTTCCCCCGCCAATGGCGGGGTGGATATTCCCACTTTGTCACCCCTTAATGGCTCCTTCGACGAAATAAATTTCGCTCAGGACTTGTCAAACATAAACAAATACAGGAATTTTAACCTGTTATCCATCGGTTACGCCTTTTTGGCCTCACCTTAGGACCGACTAACTCCACGCCGATTAACGTTGCATGGAAAACCTTGGGCATTCGGCGATTGCGTTTCTCACGCAAATACGCTACTCATACCGGCATTCTCACTTCTATATAGTCCAACTTACTTTACAGTAAATATTCACTCCATATAGAACGCTCCTCTACCGCGCTCACGCTCCGCGTGAGAGCTACTAGCTTTTCGCTATTAGCTATTGGCAATTTCTTGCTAAAAGCTAACAGCTAATGGCTAATGGCCCTCGTGCGAAGCACGAGCACCCAAAGCTTCGGTAGCAAGTTTAGCCCCGATTAATTGTCGGCGCCGCAACCCATAGTAGACCAGCGAGCTGTTACGCTTTCTTTAAAAGATGGCTGCTTCTAAGCCAACTTCCTGGCTGTCTAAGAACTTCGACTTCCTTTAACACTTAACTTGCATT
>JACQKQ010000044.1 GCA_016204465.1 Candidatus Levyibacteriota bacterium | reverse complement strand
GAGCGGGCCTGAGGGAAACATCCCAGACCAACAGCTAAGGTCCCTAAATGCAAGTTAAGTGTTAAAGGAAGTCATAATCCTTAGACAGCCAGGAAGTTGGCTTAGAAGCAGCCACCTTTTAAAGATAGCGTAACAGCTCACTGGTCTAGTCTACCCCGCTAAGCGGGGTAAACGGGTTGTGGCGCCGACAATTAATCGGGGCTAAACTTGCTACCGAAGCTTTGGATCCTTGTACCATACGGTACGGGGGTGGTAGAGGAGCGTTCTATATGGAGTGAAAGTTCACTGTGAGGTGAGCTGGACTGTATAGAAGTGAGAATGCCGGTATGAGTAGCGTATTGGCGTGAGAAACGCCATCGCCGAATGCCCGAGGTTTTCCACGCAATGTTAATCAGCGTGGAGTTAATCGGTCCTAAGGTCAGTCCTGAGTTTATCGAAGGAGTAGCCGATGGATTACAGGTTAAAATTCCTGTATTGAAGTTATTCTGACAAGTCCGCTTTTCGACGCAAGTCGAAGAGTTTGGAGCTTTCAAGGGTGGACGAAGTGGGAAAAATCTTGCCATCTACATGGTGGTTTAAGCAGCAAGCAAGTGTTGACTGGCAAATCCGTTAGCATGTTTATGTGAGCTGTAATGACGTAAGAAGATACTTTTCTGTTTCCAAGAAAAGACCCGTGTAAGAGAATAATTTTAACCGTACCGAAAACCGACACAGGTGGGCGAGTTGAGTATACAAAGGCGATCGGGAGAACTATCCTTAAGGAACTCGGCAACGAAAGCTGGACGTAACTTATTGGAGATGTCCTGCCACGTTCAGTTACATGAACGTGGTTACAACAAAAGACGCTAAGCGACTGTTTAACAAAAACACAGGTCCCTGCTAAATCGAAAGATGATGTATAGGGGCTGACACCTGCCCAGTGCCAGTAATTTACTGTCTCAAGTGACTCTAATCCGCAAGGAAAGGATGAGCCTGGGGCCTAAGATCTGGTAAACGGCAGCAGTAACTATAAAACCGAAAGGTTGTTGTAGTTGTTAAACTTGGCTAAATGCTGGAACAACTGAGTATCCACTACTAGTTGACATTTGGGTAAGATTCGGATAATACTGAATTAATGTCCAAAATTTCAACTAAAAATGTATTTGGTGCAGTCAATCAGCAGGAAAGGCCTCAAGAAGAATGGTTAAATCAGATCCCACAAGAGTTAGGTTACTATTTAGCTGGTTTTGTTGATGGTGAAGGGAGCTTTAATGTTTCATTAAGGCAAAAACCTGACTATCAAATAAAGTGGCAAGTAGTATTAAGTTTCAATGTTTCTCAAAGAGACTTAACTAACTTGTTAACCTTAAAAGAAGTTTTAGGATGTGGAATAATCAAAAAGCGAAAAGACGGGGTATATTCTTTGGATATAACTACACCATCAAACGTTATTTTGAGAGTAATACCATTTTTTGAAAGATTTCCATTTAGATCAGAAAAAGCAATTAAAAATTTTGCAATTTTTTGCAAAATTGCTGCTTTAATGAATTTAGGAAATCATAGAAATGCACAAGGATTAAGAGAAATTCTTGCTCTAAGAGAAACCCTTAATATAGGGAAAGGTAGAAAAAGAAAATATTCAGAATCTGCTGTGCTCAAAACTCTTCTTGAGAAATCCTCAGAGACTATACGCCAAGTCCCGCACCATCCGGTGCAGGAATGATATAGTCCGACCTCATGGGCGATCATGAGAGCTTGGTAGAAATACCCAAGCCTCCGATGACCATCGGAGTAACAGAAGTGAACTGTTCTAAGGTAAAATTCGTTGCCCTAGAATCAATGTGTTTTTGTAATCTAACTATATGCTGAAAACACTCTGTATCTGACAGTAGTCCAATGGACTAACAATCTGTTCAGTGGAGTCAATCAGCAGGGAAGATCCTGAGAGAGATCGAAGGAAACCCTCAGAGACTATACGTTGGATCCTGAACCAGACGGCTCAGGAAAGATATAGTCCGAACTACATAGCGATATGTAGAGGTAGCATTAACTCAGCTACATTTAACACAAATTAAGGAATTGAGCGAAGTTCCTTGTCTGGTGAGTTCAGACCCGCACGAAAGGTTGAACGACTTAGCGACTGTCTTGAGGATAGACCCGGCGAAATTGCAATGGCTGTGAAGATGCGGCCTTCCCATACTTGGACAAAAAGACCCCGTGGAGCTTTACTGTAGCTTGACCCT
>JACQKQ010000049.1 GCA_016204465.1 Candidatus Levyibacteriota bacterium | reverse complement strand
TTGTGAGCTTGCCATTCGAGGGAATCGTCGAGATCTGCAAGGCAGATTTCTTTTCCATATTTTTTTCTCAATGCTAATGTAAGCAAGTGATCTGCAAAATGCGGGTTTTTGGGGAGTATTGGGCCGTGCATGTAACTGCCGAATGAATTTTTGTACACAGCGCCTTCGGTTTTATCAGTTCCATTATTACCAAACCCGCTGATTACTTTTGTAAAGGGTTTAATATTTTTTCCTAAATGTGTTCTACCGCCATGGTTTTCAAATCCGACAAGTGTTCTTTTCCCTAATTCCTGATTCATAATTCCTAATTCTGTAACAATATTGCCTATCAAGCGAGGGTGGTTTTCGCCCGGGTTTTCGGTATACAAATCAAAAATTCCTAATCCATCAATGACTGTTCCGTCTGCTTCTTTATAATATTTTCCTAAGAATTGGTATGCGCCGCAGATGTATAATCCAGGAGTTCCATCTTCAATCATTGCCGAAAGTATGTCTGCTTTTTTGCGCAAATCTTCTGACACGATTTTTTGCTGTTTGTCCTGCGCACCACCCATAAAAAGGAGGTCGCATGCGTTTAGTTCTTTCGCTGAATATCCAATTTCTAATTTCTTCACTTCCACTTTTATTCCTCGCCACTCGCAGCGTTTTTGCAACACGATAATGTTCCCACGATCACCATATGTGCTCATTAACTCTGGATATAACCAGCCGATGGTTAGCTGATAGTCGTTGGTTGTTGGCCTTTTGCTCATAAGATTTTTTTGCCAGTTAAAATTTTTCGGACTTCAAGCATTGCTGAATATGTCGGTAAGACATAGAGGGTTTCATCGGGACTAACGAGAGACAAAGAATGACTTATCGCTTTTTTCAGATCCTCGAAAATTTTTAATTTTACATTGTAATTTTTAATTTTTAATTTTTCATTTTTAATTTCAGAAGAGCTTGAGTATTTTAAGCGAAGCGCCATGTCATGCACTCTATCGCCAGATATAATTACAGAATCTGCACCGAAAAGCTCTTCTGTGTCAACATCCCAAATCCAGGAAACATCGCGGCCGTCAGGGATGCGATCGTTGAGGGCGATCAATGCGTGTTTTGCTTTAAGTTCAGTAATAGTTCTTAATGACTGATTAAAGCTTGTAGGGTTTTTAGATAAAAATAATTGCACCTTTTTTCCTTTAACAGTAAGTGTTTCTTGCCGGCCAAACGCTGGAGTGAATTCCTTGAGAGATTGTTCGATTGTTTCATTGTTCAAATTGTTGAGTTTTGCCAAAAGAACTGCAGCATGCGTGTTATAGTAATTGTAAACTCCGACAAGCGGATAGATAGGAGAGGAGGACTGATCGAGTCGAGGCCGTTTGACGCCACAGTTTTTGCATTCCCAATCGCCGCTGTGCGAGAAATAGGTCGTTTTGTAGGTTAGTTTACTGCCGCAACTTGGACAATACGTTGAGTCTGTCGCGTGTTGAGGTGCTTTTTGGTGTAATTTCGGATTGTCCAAACCAAAATAAAATACTTTTGCCTTTGTGTTTTTTGCCAAGTAGGAAATTTGCGGATCATCGGCGTTCAATATGAGAGAACTAGAAGCGGGGAGTGAGTTTGTTACTTTTTGCCATTTTTTGGCGATGGAGTCCGTTTCTCCGTAACGATCGAGCTGATCTCTGAAAAGGTTCAGAACTATTAAAAAGTCCGGAGTCAGTTCGTTGGTAACTAATGATAAGCTATTTTCATCAACTTCAAATACTGCGTAATCTGCATTAATTTTTCCAGAAATCGTTACATTTTGGATTAACGCGGATGCTACGCCATTTGGTAAATTAGCACCGCTTTTGTTGTGGATAACGCGGATATGTGACTGTTCTAAGATTTTGCGAATGAGCTTACTTGTTGTTGTTTTACCATTTGTACCGGCGATAAGAATAATCTTGAGCTGTTTGTTTTGGGCAATGATTTCTTTTACAAAATTCTGCTTTGCAGAAAGCGCGATATGTCCAGGCCAAGTAGAACCAGAGCCTATGTTGAATAGCTTGCTTACTATTTCTACGAATTTTCCTAAAATAATGAGTATAATGTTCATTTGACACTTCGTGTTACATTGCACGGAGTATTTTAACACGTTCCTCAACCGGTGGATGGGTATTGAAGAGGCTGGCAAAGAAGCTTGAAATTTCTTTCCCTTTGAACGGATTTACAATATATAAGTGTGCAGTTGCATTATTCGCAGCCTCGAGAGGCTCGCGGTCTTTACCAATCTTTTCAAGCGCAGACGCCAATCCTTCCGGATACCGCGTAAGAAGTGCGCCAGAAGCATCGGCTAAGAATTCACGCTTTCTGGAAACAGCAAGTTGGATCACAGTCGCAATAATAGGAGAAAGGACTGCAAAGGCGAGTCCCAAAAATAAAAAAATAAGCTGCAGCTGTCCCGCTTTACGACTGCGGCTTCTGCCGATGTGGCGCATGCTTCGCAAGAAAAAATCGCCCATAAGTGTAACAAGACCAACGAATATAACAACAATAGATAAGAGTCGAATATCGTAGTTTTGGATATGCGATAGTTCATGCGCGATAACTCCCTCAAGCTCAACCTTGTTTAATTTTTCAAGTATTCCTGTTGTTACACAAACGACCGCGTGTGTTGGATCGCGTCCTGTTGCAAACGCATTGGGCGCTGAATCTTCTATAAGGTATACCTTGGGTATAGGCAATCCTATACCGATGCAGAGGTTTTCGACAGTATTCCAAAGCTGCGGATTGTCAGATTTTTGTATTTGCCGTGCTCCAGAAATACCTAGAATCATTTTGTCCGATGTATAGTACCCAATAAGACTAAAAATTCCGGAGAAAATAAGAGCAATGCCTGCATACGAAAAGCCAAATCCCGACGCTTCGCCGTATATGTACGCAAGGGTTGCGATAAATATAACAAACATCACCATTACAGCCCAAGTTTTGCGCTGGTTTGCAGTAATTTGGGAGTAGATGGTCATTAAAACTTCACCTCTACCTTTTTGCGCTCTTCCTCGCTTGCGGCGAAGAATTCCATGTCGGAAAAACCAAACATGCGCCCAATTGTGCCGCTTGGGAATGTTGCAAGAGTTGTATTGTAATCCCGCACGTTGCCGTTGTAAAACTGTCGAGAATAAGCAATTTTACTTTCGGTGTCAGAGAGTTCCCGCTGTAACTCCAAAAAGTTTTCGTTTGCTTTTAAGTTTGGATAGGCTTCGGCAACTGCAAAAAGGCTTTTTAACGCATCGGTGAGCATATTATTTGACTCCGCTTTGGCAGTTAACGTGTTTGCTTTCATTAATGCAGTACGAGCTTTCGTGACGTTCTCGAGAACTGTTTTTTCGTGTTTAACATATCCTTTAACTGACTCGACAAGGTTTGGAATTAAGTCAATTCTTCGCTTCAATTGTACGTCAATACCACTCAAGGCTTCTTTGATGCGAACTTTCCCGATTGCAAGGCTGTTGTATACGGACCAAACATACAAGACGACTAAAACAACCCCGCCAAAAATAATCCATGTTGTTATATCCATATCTATATCACCCCCTTTTTTCTAAGATGAAAGCCACTGAACAAATTCATTATACGGCAAAGTATTAACAATATCACCCTTTGTTGCAAAGCCGCGGCGAGCAACGGCAACGCCATATTTCATCATATCCATTTGCCAAAGCGCGTGACTGTCCGTATTAATTACCATCTTAACTCCGTATTTTACTGCCTGGCGAACAAGCGTATCGGGGAGATCAAGCCTGTTTGGCCAGGCATTTATTTCCAGCGCTTTATTGTGCTTTTTGCAAAAATCAAACACTGCTTCAAAATTAAGCTCATAACCTTGCCTTTCGTTTAACATTCTGCCGGTTGGGTGGCAAAGAATTTTGGCTTTTGGATGGGCAAGAGCATCCAATACTCGTTTTGTCATATCTTTTTTGTTCATATTAAATGAGCTATGAATAGAAACTAAACATGCATCAAGTTCGCCTAATGATTTTTCGTCAATTGCCAAATTGCCATTGGCCAATATATCTAATTCGAGTAAATTAACTGACCGAATATATTTTTTACTCTCGTTTAGACCCTCAATCTTTTCTTTACGTCTTGCAAGAATAGTATAAATTTGTTTGCTTGTATGTTTTGAGACGCTCGGGTTGTGTTCTGAAAATCCTAAATACTCAAATCCTAAATTCTTTGCTTTCTTGAGCATTTCTTCCATAGTGTCTTTACCCATATCATGGCTTGGTTCAATTGGGTAGTTTGAATGAATATGTAAGTCGCCCTTTATATCTTTAAGCTCAATCAGCCTTGGTAGTCCGGGGTGTTTACCTTGAGCCTGTCGAAGGGCAAGCTCGATTTCGCCGGTATCTTCGCGCAGTTCCGGCGCAATCCATTCCATACCTAAAAATTTGTATAATTCTTCTTCAGTTTTAAATTTGTGGGTTTTTCCTAGCTTTTTTATGCCATATTCCGAAAGCGACATACCTTTTGATAGTGCGAAATTTCTAAGGTGAATGTTGTGGTTTTTACTGCCGGTAAAGTGCTGCAGCAGCGAGCCAAAAGCATCCGGCGGCTGCGTCATAAGATCAATTTGTCTGCCGTTTGATAGAAGAATTGATGCAGTGTTTGGGCCTTTTTCAATAATGCGCTCTTTTTGCGGATAAGCGACAAAATAATCAATCACTGCTTTAGGATTGGTTGTTGCTACGGCAAAATCAATATCGCCAATAGTATCCTTCATTCTGCGAAGACTGCCAAGCGGCTGCACATCTACTGCGTCTTTCGAACGTTTTAGATATATCAAAAGTCTCTCTGCCAGTTCGCCTGCAAACGGTAAGACCATGCGTGTTGTTTTACCGCTTCCCTGACGAAATTCTGCAATTGCCTGCAAGATGTCTTCCTGCGACTTCTCGCCAAAATCTTCAACGTTTGCAATTTTTCCTTGTGTTGCAATCTTTTCGATATCATCTATAACAGTTTTTGGGTTTTTAAGATCAAAATGGGTAACTAGCTTGAAGGCTTTTTTCGGGCCAAGGGTGGGAACATCGAGTAAAGGGTAAACTGTCTGTGGAATACCGCTTTTAACCCATTCGAAGCGTTTTACCTTACCTGTTTTAATAAGCTCTTCAAGGTGAGACCTAATTGATGGACCAATGCCAGGTAATTTCTCCAATCTTTTTTCTTTAATAAGATCTTTAATTTCCTCTGTCGTGCCCATAATAGCGTCTGCGGCTTTTTGGTACGCAATAATCTGAAAACGATACTTTTGTTCGTTTTTTATCGTGTAGGCAGCTGCAACATGTTGGAGGAGTTTTGCAATCTCTCTGTTTGTCATATCGGGCGCTTTGAGTATATCGAAGGATTGACTCTAATGCAATAATTGGATAGAATACCCTGGGTAGGGCTCGTAGTGAAGTGGCCTATCACGTCTCCCTGTCACGGAGAAGATCGCCGGTTCGAATCCGGTCGAGCCCGCCGCATCAAACGGCCTGGAAATTAGATGCATATGGCAAGAAAGAGAAAGAATATTCAAACAAAACAGTTGCTGCAGGAGGCTGCTTTTTCCCAACAAGAACAAAAGAGTAAGATTACGCAGTTTATTGAGCGGTCACATCTTCGTCAGTCTTATACAAGCCTTCTTTTAGGAATAGTTGTCGTAATCGTGGTTATTATTGTAGGCGTATCTGTTGTAAAGGGTATAAACGGGTTTGCAAAAAAACCGACAACCGAGGTTTCGTCTGATAGTACAGAAAAAACCAAAGAGGCAGGAACAGTATACACAGTTATTGAGGGTGATTCTCTTACTTCGATTGCAGATAAATTCTATGGTACACCCGAAAAATGGGTGGATATTGCGAAAGCAAATAATATAGAAGATGAAACGGTTGCTCCCGGCATGAAACTCACGATTCCAAAAGCAACGAAGCCCCCAGAGCCTACGCAAACAAAAGAGGCAAACGGGAAAATCAGCGGCGAAACCTACACTGTTGGCGAGGGCGAATCATTGTGGGATATTGCGGTGCGCGCATACGGCGATGGTTACCAGTGGCCGCGAATTGTCGAGGCAAATAAATTAGAAAACCCCGACTACGTCCCACCGGGAACCGTTTTGAAAATCCCCCGCTAGGTGCTGCTAAGTGGTATAATACTTCTTTTTTTGATAAAATAACTTAGTTCGCTTCGAGTGAAACGAGAAGCGGGGTTAGTACACCGGTAGTATGCCACCTTCCCAAGGTGGAGAAGCGAGTTCGATTCTCGTACCCCGCTCCATAAAAATTTTATCGAACTCGTGGATTTTAGCCTCAAGAAATTGCTAAAATTCTGTGAAATCTAAGCTTATAAGGTTGAACCCTAACGGGAATCGAACTAGCTTTAGTCCTGCTATTTTTCTTTTTGTTCTGGTTCTTCAAAACCACCCATCCACTCTGACCCATAAAAATGCTGCATAACTGCACAAGACAACAAATATACAACTTCCTGTATTTCTTTTAGCTCTTCTTCCGATGCATTGGGATAATACTTCTTGATTATTTCCAATGGTAACATAATTAATCACCTCCGAATTTACCTTATGAGGTAGATTTTACCCAAATAGTGGGTTGCAATCGTTCTTAGAATTTGCGTTTGCTATACTTCATTT
>JACQKQ010000042.1 GCA_016204465.1 Candidatus Levyibacteriota bacterium | reverse complement strand
TATTGACGACAAAACTAACAGGATGATTCCGGTATTTTCAGAAGAAGAGCGTGAAGAATTGGCCCGATGGACACCAAAAATTATAGCAGAGGGTCTTGCGTCATATCGTTTTCGCCACTTTCCCTCGGAAACCGTTTCAGCAGAGGATGTGCCTATAAGCGTGCAGAAAGCCGTGCTTTTTATTCACCAATTTGCAACAAGAAACCTGCAGTCTAATCACCGATCCGAACCCGATGATATTACGTACGAAAATATTGTAAAAGCATTTAATACTGTGCTTTTGTATTATACAAGATATAAAAAAAGTATTCCTAATTTTACCCTCCTTGAACTTTTTAATATTGTAGAGAAGAAGGTAAGGAAAAAATAATTCCTTAAATGACGTGACTTTTTATGGCAGCACCGCAGGAAGCAAGAATAATACCACTTGCCCAAAATGGGGAATCCTCAATTAGCTATGATAGGATTGCCAACAGCGATCTACGAGATCTGCTATGTTTATTCGATAGAAAAACAGCAGTTAGACAATGGCCAATCACAATGCAAAGGGCGAATAGGATTCTTGGAAAAGCGCCGCAGTTAGAAGGTATAAAGCTTGATACAATATGCGCTATTGCGAGACAAAATAATATTATTGATTTTACGAAAGTTAGAGTTAATGATTATCACACGCATTTTGTAGAACAAGATGACGCGCGCGCTTTAGCAGTGTTTTACTGGACATACACGCAGTGGGGTACAAAAAGCATAGGATTACGGGATAGAGTCGATAGAGCCATAGCTATACTGGGGGAAATAAACTTAGCAGAGCATATACACTATCCGAGTAAACAGAGAGATTGGAGCGAAGCCCCAGACGGTGCTGGCTCTTTAGCAGTTCCAAATATCGTACACCTCGTTAATTGGGAAGAAGATAATTATGAAGCAAGAGATAGGGGGCTTCCCGCCGGTTTGGGTTTAGCAAGGCCAAACAACAACGTCCCCGAAGAGAACGGCATAAGCCGTTTCCCATCGTATGAGATTACAGAAGAAACAGATTTTAACAAGGTCTTAGACCCTGAACTGCGAGATAGTCTTGAAGAGTTCGTATCTTATAAGTATGGCAAATATAATTATCCAATAAACCTACGTGAAGCAATTAATATAGTTGGGCAATTTTTTGAGTTGGATTCTCTTGATCAAAAAAGTATGGATGAATTCATTGCAACTCAAGCGCAAGTGGTTGATATTCGAAAGGGCTACCAGGCACGAGTAGGCTTGAATGTGTTGCAGGTTGAAAGTTTCACCCCTTTAGTGGCTCTTGCAGCACTGGCTTGGCAAGCGCGTATAATTAGTGAAAGACTAAATAAAACTATTACTTTTACAGCAAGAAAGAAAATGGAAAATGGACGGCCTGCAATGGACTGGAATTCAGTTGTTCTAGAGACCAAGCGGAATCTTGGAGAACATCCTCTGTCGGAACAAATTAACCTCCCCTCCCACCAGTAAAAAGAAGACCTGATACACGTGTTATGCGGGCTCTTGTTATTTTTTAAAATTTAGGTAAAATTAGATAGTATGCAGATAGGACTTATAGGACTTGGGAGAATGGGCGGGAATATGGCTAAAAAGCTTCTGCTTGGAGGTCATAGCGTTGTTGTATGGAATAGGTCAGCAGAAGCAATTTTAAATTTTAAATTTCAAATTTCAAATATACCTCTAAAACAAAATCAGCTCATTATTGCAGAGACGATTGAAGAACTAGTTCACAGTTTAAAAAAACCTCGCGTAGTTTGGGCGATGGTACTTATTGGGTCTGCAACGCAGACTATTCTGGAAGAGGTAGGCAAGTACGTCGAACAAAATGATATTGTTGTTGATGGAAGCAACTCGTTTTATAAAGACACCGAAGCGCGCTACAAAATGTTCACAAATAAAGGAATCAGATATTTGGGGATGGGTGTTGCAGGCGGAATTAAAGGCCCAACAGAAGGGTATGCATTAATGGCGGGCGGGGACAAAAGCGCATACGAGCACTTAATTCCAGTTCTTAATACACTTGTTTCACCAAAAGCAGGACACGGGTATTTTGGTATAGGCGGAGCGGGGCATTTTGTGAAGATGCTGCACAACGGTATTGAATACGGCTATATGCAGGCAATCGCCGAGGGATTTGACATTTTAGAACATGCGCCGTACAAATATGACCTTTTACAAATCGCAAAGTTGTGGGCAAAATCTTCTTTAGTTTCTGGTTTTATGATGGATAGGGCAGTTGAGGCTTTGGAGAAAGACCCGCACATGGAAAAGTTGGTTGGAGTAATAGGCGCAACAGGCGAAGGGCAGTGGACTGTGGAGACGGCAGCGGAAATAGGAATTCCGGTTCCAATCATTAAAGGATCATATACCTATCGTTTGCAATCAAAACAAGATCCAAAGATTCAGCAATCATTCACCGCTAAAATGGTAGCTGCTTTGCGAAATGCCTTCGGCGCGCACAAAGTTACGAAGAAGGAGGAGAAGTAGATGGCAACCTACGAAGACTTTGTAAAGATCGATATTCGCGTAGGAAAAGTTATAAGTGTTGAAGATTTTCCGGAGGCGCGAAAGCCCTTGTACAAAATTACGGTTGATTTTGGGCCGGAGATTGGCAGTAAAAAATCGGCAGTCGGATGTCGTGATGTTTATTCGAAAGATCAATTGATGGGAAGGCAAGTGCTTGGCTTAGTAAATATGGCGCCAAAGAAAATCGGCCCATTTTTTTCGGAATTTCTCACTTTGGGTGTCTCCGACGAAAACAACAAATGCATCCTCATCAGACCCGACAGAGAAGCACCATTAGGCTCGCGGATGTTCTAGCGAGAGGAGCGCTTTTTGCCTTCGGAGAGCTTAAAGGCAATATACATTAAAAGAACTACAATTAAAAGAAGAGCGCTTGCAATTTGAGAATTCGTGATGATATTTAAAAAGTCATTCATAATACTTCTAGCACTTGCTCTGCTTACGCAGAAGCAAGTAGGAACAGAATACCGGACAGCACATTTCTTGTCAACGCGAAAAAGCCTTCTGGAGTCGTAATATCAGAGAAGTTTGGTGTAATAAATGCCACCGCAAACCACACAGCGGACAGATTAACAAAAAGTCCAGAGAAAGCTCGTATTAAAGGTCTATACTTTTTTCGGTGTCTTCTTTTCACACGATAACTGTATCAGAGGGGTTGTAAATGTCAAGACGTATTGTCAATAAGACCAAGTAATGCTACACTTCTGATGTGAGATATTCGTTAGTTTTTGGAAAAACGCGAAGGGAAGCGCCGAAAGATGAAGTTGCGGTGAATGCGCAGCTTTTGATTCGTGGTGGGTTTATTGATAAGCTCATGGCTGGGTCGTGGACGCTTTTACCTTTAGGTCTTTTGGTGATTAACAAAATCAACAACATCATACGCGAAGAGCTCAATAAAACAGGCGCCAACGAAATGCTAATGCCCTTGTTGCATCCTCGCGATGTTTGGGATAAGTCGGGCCGTTGGAGCAACAAAGACGTGCAGCAAATTATGTATCAATTCAAAGACATCCACGAAAAAGAGTTTGGGCTCTCATTCACCCACGAAGAAATTGTCATGTACATTCTCTCAAAGTTTATTCAATCGTATAAGGATTTGCCGGTGAAGGTATACCACTTCTCAACAAAATTCCGCAACGAACCGCGGGCAAAATCAGGAATTCTAAGAGGACGAGAATTTATGATGAACGATTTATACAGCGCTCATGTCTCTAAAAAAAATATGATGCAATACTATGAAGAAGTAAAGAAAACGTATATGAAGCTTTTTAAGCGAATTGGTTTAGATGTTGTTGTGACAGAAGCGTCTGGTGGAGTGTTTACCAAAGAATACTCGCACGAATTTCAGGTATTTTCAGAAGTAGGAGAGGATGAGATTATTTACTGCCCAGGCGGCGATTTTGCGCAAAACACCGAAATCAGTTCGGTCGCAGAGGGAAAGCAATGCGATCTTGGTCATGGCCCTCTGAAGAAAGCTCGCTCAATCGAAGTAGGCAACATTTTTCCTCTTGGAACCAAGTATTCAAAAGACATGAAGGTGTTTTATAAAGACGAAAAAGGACAAGAGCAGCCGATTTGGCTTGCCTCTTACGGCATTGGGCCAACGCGGGTGATGGGAACATTAGTTGAGATGTATCATGATGACCGCGGCATTGTTTGGCCAAAGTCAGTGGCACCGTTTCATTGCCACCTTGTGGCAATAACACGTGACACGACACACGTGACACGAATGGCAAATGACGTTTACGAAAAACTGCAAAGTGCCGGAATTGATGTTCTCTTTGATGATCGAACAGACGTTAGTGCGGGGGAGAAGTTTGCGGATGCGGATTTAGTCGGAATTCCAGTTCGTTTAGTTGTGAGTGAAAAAACAGGAGATAAAATTGAGTGGAAAGGACGAAAAGATAAAGACACAGAGTTTCTTACTCCTGATGATGTCCTCAAGCGATTAACCTAAGGGATAAAAGGTAGCGGGAGGTTAAAGAATTTAATCCAGAAAAAGGTGTAGGCCAGGAAAAAAACGACTACCCCTGTAGCCACAAACGCGGGATGTACACCAGATTTACCTTTGTGTGCTTGCGCAACAAATGTTGTACCGGAACTTGCGGCGCTTGTTGTGGGTTTTGCTGCCTGCGGCTGAACGGGTTGGGGTTGAATAGTTGGCTCTGCAATCTGCTGCGGTGAGTGAGGTGCAACGGACTGCGCCGCTTGCACGGGAGGCATACCCAAAGATGGAAAAGGAGGTTTACTCAACTGTGTATCGGCGGGCGGCGGCAAAGGAGGCGGTGGAGGAGACGGGAGAGGACTCGTTGTCGCAGCGTGTGAGGTAGTAAGGGTTCCCATGACTCTGTCGTACGCTTCTTTAAGCTTTGGATCAAGGCTGCGCGCGGTTTTTGGGTCCATATACTTATGGTGTTATATTCTGCGGTGTTTGTCAAGACCTGCTGGAAATTGTATACTTAGATTTATGAAAATCATTGTGACGCATGCTTCGCCGGATTTGGACGCGGTTACATCTGTGTGGCTTATTAAGCGCTTTCTAGCGGGATGGGAAGAAGCCTCGATCCAGTTCGTTCCTGCGGGAGAACGAATTTCAAATTTCAAATTTCATCCATTCGACAAGCTCAGGACAAGAATTTCAAATTTTAAATCTCCAGTAGAAACAATAGGGAAAGATGAAGTGATTCATGTTGATACGGGTTTAGGGCCGCTAGATCACCATGAAACTTCGGATGATACAGTGAGCGCAGCAAGCAGAACCTGGGACTATATACAAGTTCAAAGTTCAAAGTTCAATCCTTCGACTTCGTTTAGGACAGGCGTTCAAGGTCAAGAAAACGATAGGGTAGAAATTCAGAAACAGGCTATTAGTAGAATGGTAAAGGTAGTGGTTAAGATAGATCATTTTAAAGAAGTTTTTTGGGATAACCCTGTAGCTGATTATCACGAGTTTTCTCTCATCGGCATCCTCGATGGACTAAAATTGCAAAAGCCTAATCAAGATGAATACTACGTTGAATTTTGCCTTGAGGCTCTTGAGGCAATTCTGCATAATTTCGAAAACAGAATTTGGGCGGAGCGGGAAATAAAGGAAAACGGTAAAGAATTTCAGACACGGTTTGGAAAGGGGATAGGATTTGAGACAATAAACGATACGGTGATTAAACTTTCGCAGAAGATGGGTTATATGGTCGTTGTTCGCAAAGACCCACGCAAAGGGTACGTTCGTATAAAGGCGAAGCCTTTTTCCCAAAATGAAAAAGAAGATATAGATTTAACGTTAGTTTATGAGAAGCTTAAGAAAATGGATCCTAAGGCGACGTGGTTTTTGCACGTATCGAAAAAGATGCTCCTTAACGGCACGGCGAAAAATCCCAAGATGATTCCGACAAAGTTGTCGCTTGATCAAATAATCAGTGTTTTAGAGGCAATTTGATATAATGGACAAGATTGTTTGATTGTTCAATTGCTCTATTGTTAATAATGGAGCAATGCAGCAATAAGCGAACGAAGCGAGCGAAACAATGGCCGGTTGTATTTTCTGTAAAATTAGGGATCGGGAAATTCCCAAAGACTTCACCTACGAAGATGAGAACGTAATGGTGTTTGCTGATATTAATCCACTCAAACCTATCCATTTGCTCGTTGTTTCAAAACAGCACGTACAAGACTTGCTTAATGCAGAAGAAAAGCTGCTTGGAAGGCTTATGACAATTATTAAAAAAATGGCGAAAGAGCAAAAACTTGAAGGTAAGGGGTTTCGCGTGATTAATCACGGCGGCGGAGCACAGATTATAGACCACCTGCATTTTCACCTCTTAGGGCCTATTGGTAAGCACGCTGCGATGTAGATTTTTTGGGTGATTTGGAGTAGAATAGAGTATAAGTAGTGTAAGCCCGCCTAAGCTTAGCATTCGGCTTTTCAATTCTATTCGAATACGCCTCATGCTGCGCTTTAGCGGCGGGTTCAAGAAATTCTAATTACTCATCCGCCTATGGCGGAATTCGTAAAGAATTTCTAGAAGGAGGTGTTTGTATGTTAATTGTCAAAAAAAATCCCGGAGATACAGATGATAAACTTATTAGGACTTTTACGAGAAAAGTTATTGACGCTGGTATTATACCAGAGGTAAAACGTAGACAATTCAGGCTTAAGCCGTCGCTTGCTCGCAAAATGAAGCGCGAAGAAGCTCGACGCCTCGCTAAGAGAGGTTATGGACAATATTAAGGTACTACTTTTTGTTGAAAGCAGGTATAAGTTGCATCGAAAACGTATAACTCAGACTATTGAAACGCTTCTTATGCAGCAAAACGTTGTTGGTTTAGTTGAAGTATCTGTTGCTATTGTGGGAGATCGGAAAATGAGAAAACTTAATAAGAAATACAGAAATAAAGATGAAACAACAAACGTTTTATCCTTTCCGTTAAGCCAGGGAGAGGCGATTGCGCCATCAGGAGCAAGGGATAAAGACGTTTTGCGTTTAGGAGACATTATTATGTCGTATCCTCAAGTTATAAGGGAAGCGGCTAAGGAAGAAAAGTTAGTTGACGACAAAGTTAGCGAACTTGTTACGCATTCCATGCTGCACCTTCTTGGTATTCATCATGAATGAAAATTCGAATACCAAAGCACAAAATTCGAATTTTGGATTTGGAGCGAAGCGACCTATGGTTTATTATCTAAAATACCGTCCTCAGAGAATTCAAGACCTAGACAGTAGTCAAGCTCGAGAAAAGCTGACAGCCGTGCTTTTTTCCAAGTCTATCCCGCACGCATTTTTTTTTACAGGCCCAAAAGGTTTGGGTAAGACCTCTTCTGCGCGCATTGTCGCAAAAGCAGTTAACTGTGAAGAGAGGAATCAGGAATCAGGAATCAGGAATAAAGGAAAAATCCGCCAGCTGGCGGACCATAATTCCTCATTCATAATTCCTAATTCGAAGGATATAGAGCCTTGTAATCAGTGTCCGCAGTGTATTTCCATTACCAACGGTAGTAATATTGATGTGTTAGAGATTGATGGTGCATCAAATCGAGGAATTGACGAGATTCGAGATTTGCGGGAGAAAATTCGCCTCTCTCCAGTTTCGGCTGCCAAAAAGGTTTACATTATTGATGAAGTGCATATGCTCACAACCGAAGCATTCAATGCGCTGTTAAAGACACTCGAGGAGCCGCCATCTCATGCTCTGTTCGTTCTTTGCACCACAGAGCCGCATAAGGTGCCTGCAACTATTACTTCACGATGTTTCCACGTCGCATTTTCTCGGGCAACAACAGATGAGCTTATCAGGTCACTTTCTCGGATTGTTAAGGCCGAGCAACTTGATATTTCAGAAGATGCGTTAAAACTAATTGCAGCTCGCGCTGACGGAAGTTTTCGTGATGCGGCAAAAAGTTTGGAAGAGATTGTTTTGGCAAGTAGTGACGGCAAACTTACAAAGCCATTTATCGAGGGTAAACTCAAGACAGTAAACATAGAAAGCCATATAGAGTCGTTGCTTTTGGCACTACAGGAAAAAGATGCAAAAAAAGCACTTGCAGTTGTCGACACGATAGCTAATCAAGAGACCGACATGAAATTTGTTATCGAAGAGCTGGTTGATGTGCTACACAGGATGCTTTTGGCACATGTGGGCGTTGTTTCGGATAAATCAACAGCGCAGTTTTCGCTTGAAGAAATAAAATCGTTGGTTACCTTGCTCACAAAAGCCTACCAGGACTTGCGGTTTGCGGTAATTGAACAGTTGCCGCTTGAACTTGCTGTTATTGAATTTGTCCAACAAGCGAAGATATTCGCGGATCAAGACGCAGATAAACGCGGAAAAATGGATCAGCGTCAATCAGCATTTAGATCAGCGTCAATCAGCGATAAAGCGGTAATAAACACACACACAAACAATAACCAAGAACTCCTTCGAAAGCTTATAGAAAACATAAAAATGCACAATCATTCCTTAGCCGGTGTTTTGCGCGGATGTGTTGTGCAAAAGCAAGAAGACAGAGAGCTTGTTTTGGCAACAAGTTTTACATTTCACAAAGAGCGCTTGGAAGATACGAAAGCCATTGGTATACTTGAAAAAGCAGCGTATGATGTTTTGGGAAAGAAAGTTTCTGTATCAATTGTGTTAAATAAGTAACCCGCCTAAGCTTACTTCTCGCCTTTTCAGTACTATTCGTACACGGCTCGAAGAGCGCTTGAGCGGCGGGCAAGGGAGGTGAGTATATGATAAATCCATTTCAGCAATTAGGGGAACTCAAGAAAATGCGCGACCAGGCAATGGCTATTCAACGAGAATTGCAGCAAGAGCAAGTTATAATTGATAAACACGGCGTGCACGTTGTCATAAGCGGCGACCAAAAAATAAAAGAGCTGCAATCAAACGGCAAGTCGGATAACGACATTAAAGAAGCAATTAACGAAGCAATTAAAAAATCCCAAGAAGTCGCGGCCAAAAAACTTTCTTCCATGAGTGGTGGATTAGGCGGTCTTAGCGGCCTTTTGGGAAGATAGTTTTGTATTGGCAGCCTATTGATTTTTTTTATTAATAATTGCTATAATTTGAATTATTGTTTATTATGGCAAGTAATAACGGTTATATTCTTCTTACCGGTCGTGCAAACCCAAAGCTTGCAAAAGATATTGCAAAAATCCTCAAAAAAGAACTTCTTGAACCAATAACCATTTTTTCCGATGGTGAAATAAGGGTTCGCATTGCACGGAATTTGCGCCGCCGACACGTATTTATTATCCAGCCAACCTGTCCACCCTGCGTTAATGACTACATTATGGAGCTTATCTTGATGATTGATGCGGTAAAGCGCGCATCGGCGTCAGAAATTATTGCCGTTATTCCCTATTTTGGCTATTCACGCCAAGACCGAAAAGAAATGCCACGCGTGCCAATAAGCGCATCGGCAATTGCTTCAATGATAGAGCATACAGGCGCAAACAGAATTGTTACTGTTGATATTCATGCAGAGCAGGAGGAAGGATTTATCCGAAGCCCGTGGGACAATTTGTATGCAAGTTATTCGCTTCTTCCGGTTATCAAGTCGCGGAATCTCAAAAACCTTGTTGTTGCATCGCCGGATAAAGGTGGAGTGGTGCGGGCAACCGGCTATGCAAAACTTCTCGATGCAGAGGGTATAGCAATTGTTTATAAGCAGCGGGATATTAATGTCAACGATAAATCAGAATCGCAAATCATTATTGGTGATGTTGTCGGAAAAGATGTGTTATTGGTTGATGACTTGATTAGTACCGGCGGAACCATCATTAATGCGGGCGATTATATTAAAGAGCGTGGAGCAAGAAGCGTACGGGCTGCTGTGACACATCAGCTATTTACAGGATCTGCATTTGAGAGCGTTACTAATTCTGCCATTGAAGAGTTTATTATCACAGATACGGTTGCGGTTCGCAACGAGGTGGTTAAGCACAAAAAAATAACCGTTGTATCCGTTGCGCCGCTTTTGGCGCAGGCTATTAGCCGCATCGAATCGGGAGAATCCATAAGCAAAGATTTAATCCTTTAGATACGAATATCTACAAATCGAAATAGTCAGAATACATACGAATAATTAGGATTCATTCGTAGTATTGCCATTTGGATACATTAGAATATACAATGGTTCTGTGAATATATTTTCTGGGTCTGCAAATAAGCCGCTGGCTTACGATATTGCAAAACATTTAGGTATTCCTCTTGGGAAAGTAGAAATCCACATTTTCCCCGATGGCGAGCGAAGGGTTCGCATTATTGACAAAGTCTTAGATAAAGATTGCATTGTTGTCCAGCCAACAGCTCCGCCAGCAGATACACACTTTATGGAATTATTTTTTATTGCCGATGGACTTAAAAGAAGCGGGGCAAAGTCAATCACCGCCGTTGTCCCATACCTTGGATATCAAAGACAGGACCATGTTTTTAGAGAGGGTGAAGCTGTGTCTTTAACCGTTGTTGTAAAAATGCTTGAAACTGCAGGAGTAAACAGCATTATTACTCTTGATTTGCACTCAATTAAAATCCCAGAATTCTTCAAAATTCCTGTGGTACACATTTCGGCACTGCCTCTTTTTGCGGAAAAGATTAGAGAAATTGACCGCGCTGAGGTCGCCAACGAAAATTTTCTTGTTCACGACGCGAATCCTCATGGCAGAGATTTAAAAAAAACGTCCTTCTCCGCTAACGCTCACAGCGAAAATTTTGTTAGCTCCCCGCGCTCACCTGTTGGCAATTCGGTTCTTGTCTCTCCGGATATGGGAGGTATTCGTAGGATTAAGCTTATTTCAGAAATGCTTGGCAACATGCCGTATGCATCAATTATTAAAAATCGCGACTTGGCAACAGGAAAAGTAGAAGCAGACATTATTCAAGGAGAAGTGAAAAAACGCGCTTTTATCGTAGACGATATGATTAGTAGCGGCGGGACAATTGCCACTGCGTCACGACTTCTCAAAAAACATGGAGTAGAAGAAATATATGTATTCGCAACGCACGCCGTTTTTTCGCAACTAGCGCCAAAATTCCTCCAAGAATCACAAGCAAAAAAAGTGTATGTAACAAACACCATTTTTGTGCCCGAAGAAAAGCTTTTCCCCAAGCTTGAGATTATTTCCGTGAGTGATATAATAGCTTCAGAGATTCATAAGTACTAAAAGACTACAAGAATACAATGATAAGTTTTCCTTATCACTTAAGTCCTCTAATATTTTAATCTTTAATTATGAAAGTGCCAAAAGCAATTCAAAATTTAATTGAGTCATTTGAACGTTTGCCCGGCATTGGGCCAAAAACAGCGCAGCGTCTTACATTCTATCTCTTGCATGTGCCGCAGGAGGAGCTTGATCACTTTAGTCAGTCTGTCCAAGGGCTTAAGCGAGGAACACTCATTTGCTCGTCCTGTTTTACTGTTGGAGAAACCGATCCGTGCCAAATTTGTTCTGATCCAACCCGCGACAGTTCAATCATTTGCGTTGTTGAGCAGCCGCTTGATGTCATGGCTTTGGAGAAAAACGGAAAATATACAGGGTTGTATCACGTGTTGCATGGTAAGATAGACCCACTCAACAATATTGGTCCGGATGAGATTTTCATCAAGCAACTTATTGAACGAATTAGGAATAATGAATTAGGAATTAGGGAAATCATTTTGGCGACAAATCCTACTATGGAGGGGGAAGCAACGGCAATGTACATCGCCAAGAAACTTGGCGAATTCAAAATGCAACCCTTCGACTCCGCTCAGGGCAAGAATTCAAAATGCAAAATTTCAAGAATAGGACGAGGTTTGCCAGTAGGTGCGGATATTGAGTACGCAGACGAAGTAACCTTGCAACGCGCCATGGAAGGCCGTAGCGACTACTCATGATCCAAAAAAGCGATATCCTACAGAAACTTAGAGAAGTTATTGATCCAGAGCTTAACATTAATATTGTTGATTTGGGACTCATTTATGATGTCGTTGTTGATCAAGATAAAGGCAAGGTTACTGTCACAATGACACTCACAACTCCCGGCTGCCCGCTTTCGATGGTATTTGAAGAATGGATACCAGATGCTGTTAAAAAAATTACTGGCGTAAAAGATGTTACAATAGACTTAGTCTGGGATCCGCCGTGGAATCCGGACAAAATGAGCGATGAGGTAAAAGAGCAGTTGGGAATTATAAAATGAAAAATGAAGAAATAAAAAATAAAAATGACAAAGATAAATTTAAAAAAGATTTCAAACGAAGATTGTACCATTTTATTTTACGACTCATTAAGTTCGTTGATTCGCTTGATAAGCGAGATGCAACGTGTCGAGTGATTACCGAGCAACTTGTTGACAGCGGAACAGGAATGCTTTCAAACTATTTAGAAGCACTCGTAGCAAGCTCAAAAAGAGACTTTACAAACTATTTCCATCATTGCTTGAAGTGTAACAATGAAAGTAAGATGTGGATTGCGGTTTTGCAAGATTCGGGAAAATGCAATAAGCAAGAAGCAAACGAACTGTTAAAAGAATTGGAAGAATTTGGTAATATTTTTGGATCAAGTCTGTTAACATTAAAAGGGAAAAAAAACTTTTTAACATTTTTATCTGTGTTTTTTATATTTTCACTATTATTTTTTCATTAAATAACTATGGCAAATAATATTTTTGGGGGTGCGCTTGAGATTTTGCAGGAGGAAGCAAAAATTACCGGAAAAGCTGCAATGCAGCAGATAACCGGCATGTCAGATGATCAGAAAAAACAAGCTGGTCAAGCAGCACAACAACAAGGGTCAAATGAAAAAACACAAAAAGCACCGACACAGCAGCAAAATCCAAGCTCAGAAGAAGGAGGTAACGAGCAGGCAACAAAAGAGTTTGTCAAAGAGCTCTACGAGAGCGATGAGCCAGCCATAACGCCAGACCAAGCGCAGCAAAAGGAAATGGAAGATAAGCAAAAAATGGAGGCCTTGCGCCAAAAACTGCACAGCGAATATTATCAGCAATTAACAAACCGGCCAAAAACTCAAGAAGAGGCAGAGCGGCCGGCAGAAAAGGTAGATCGGCAGGAAATGGAAGATCTGCAGAAAAAACAAGAAGAAGACCAAAAAAAACAGCCCATTGCGGTAAATAGAGCAGAACGAACAACAGAAATGTTTCGAGGAGCTAGCGGGTAAACAAGGTAAACAAACGCAAAGTTTAAAGTGCAAAATGCAAAGTTACAACTTAAAGTTCAAAAATTTTTAATTATATGGTGCTAAAGCTCTACAATACCCTTACAAAAAAGACAGATGAGTTTAAACCGCTGCATCCGCCATATGTCGGTATGTACTCCTGCGGACCGACGGTGTATGACTACCAACATATAGGTCATATGCGTCGCTACGTTGGCGATGATATCCTCATTCGCGTTCTTAAGCATAGTGGGTACGAAGTGAAACACGTAATGAATATTACCGACGTGGGGCATCTTACCTCCGACGCGGATGTTGGAGAAGATAAGATGGAAAAAGGGGCTTTGAAATTTGGGCTAAGCGTGTGGGATTTGGCCAAGAAATTTGAGCAGCAGTTTCTTGAAAGCGCAAAAGCGCTCAACATTCAAAAACCGAATGTTTTGATGCATGCAACAGACTACATCGACGACCAAATCGCCCTTGTTCACATGCTAGAGAAAAAAGGCTTTACGTATGTTATCAAAGATGACGGTGTGTACTTTGATACATCGAAATTTCCAGAGTACGGCATGCTCGCTGGCCAAAAACCTGAAGCTCTCAAAAAAGGCGCGCGGGTTGATTTTGTTAAGGGAAAACGCAATGTCACTGATTTCGCTCTGTGGAAGTTCAGTCCGGCATCCTTCGACTCCGCTCAGGATGGCTCCGCAAAACGTCGCCAGATGGAATGGGAAAGTCCGTGGGGCGTTGGGTTCCCGGGTTGGCACATTGAATGTTCTGCCATGTCTATGAAGGAGTTGGGGTTTACCTTTGACATTCACACCGGCGGCATAGACCATATTCCAATTCACCACACTAATGAGATTGCGCAGAGCGAGGCAGCAACAGGACAGCCGTTTGTTCGGTATTGGGTACACCATAATTTTCTGCACGTTGAAGGTCAGAAAATGAGCAAATCTTTGGGTAATATTTTTACCGTGCAAGACGTTTCTAAAAAAGGTTTTGACCCAATGGCATTGCGCTACTTATATTTGCAAACGCACTACCGCCAAGAGATGAATTTTACGTGGGAGGCGCTTGCGGGCGCGCAAAAAGCGCTGCAGCGGCTTAGAGAAGAATTTTTGTCATACATTAACGCCAAAGCAAAACCAGGATGCGCGCAATTTGAGCAAGAATTTTTGGAAGCTATCAACGATGACCTTAACATGCCACAAGCATTGGCTGTTGTTTGGGAGTTGCTTAAGTCCGACTATCCACCCGGTGCAAAATTTCAAAGTCTTCGAGTGTTCGATAACGTGCTTGGACTGGAGTTGCAATATCAAAAATCAAATATGAATAATCAAAAAGAAAAGATACCAGATAGTATAATGAACCTTGTTCAAGATAGAGAAGCGCTTAGGAAGCAGAAACGGTTTCACCTTGCAGATAAGCTTAGGCACAAGATACGAAAGCTTGGTTACGACGTTTTAGATACCCAAAGTGGCACAACCGTAAAGAAAATCTCCACAGATTGACAAAGTAAGAAAAAGGTGTAATTATTGATATGTAATTTTCATTTTTCACTTTTAATTTTTAATTTACTATTATGCCTGCCCGAAAAAGAGCCAAGCGAACAGCAAGACCAAAACCACCCGTTCAACCTCAACAAGAGGAACCGCAGGTAGCAGCGGTTACAACAGCGCCACAAAAAGCTTCGCAGGAAGCTCCAGTAGCGCCCACGCCAGCAGCCGCGGTCACTCCTTCCATAACCCAGCAACAAATAGAGTCTCAACCTAACGTGTCCACAACAACAGTTGAAGATGCTTCTGCCCCCTTACCAGAAGAACAACCATCTGTGCAAGAGGAGTCGCTGCTTGCAGAGGATGACAGTCAAGAAAGCGGATCGGGAGTTAAGAAAACACTGTTGTGGTTTGTTCTTTTAGTTCTTTTGGCAATTATTGTCGGCGGCATTGCGTTTTTTGCGTACCAGCTTGGTTTGCAAAATGGACAGGAACAGGCAAAAAAAGAGATAGTCTCGGTAACGCCAACCGAAGCGGCAGCACCAACAGAGACTACAGAGGAAATTGACAAAGGGGCATATAGCATACAAGTGTTAAATGGGAGCGGCATTTCAGGGGAGGCGGCAAGGGCAAGAGATTTGCTTGAGGGTGAAGATTTTGTTGTAACAGACATTGGCAATGCAGACAGCGATGATAATGAAAAAACGATTATAGCTAAAAAAAATGATATTGACGATAAATATCTTGCGGAACTTAAGAAAGTACTTGAAGCCTCGTATACGCTAGGCGGCGTTTTGGAGCTTAACGAAGATGCAGACGATGACGTGATTATCACCATTGGGACGCCTCGTAAGAAAGAATAACACTAACTCATGCGCGCCACGATTCAAGAAAGAAAAGAGATTGCCAAAGGAACAATTGAAGTAACATTTGCGCTTGATCAAAAGGCACAATTTTTAGCAGGCCAGTATGCGTTTGTAACCCTGCAAAACCCGCCGTTTTCGGATACCCGGGGAAACAGGCGGCATTTCTCCATTAGCAATTCACCACATAAAAACAATTGTATTATTATTGCAACAAGGATTGGCAAGAGCGCCTTTAAGCGATCACTGCGTAAGATTCCTATTGGAACTGCGGTTGAAATAGGTCCGATTGCAGGTGCTTTTACACTGCCAAACACACCTAACCGCCCACTAGTGTTTCTTGTTGGCGGAATTGGCATAACGCCATTTATGAGCATGCTGCGGTTTGTTGACGAGGAAAAACGCGATGATTATATTAGTCTTTTCTATGCAAATAAGGAGTGCGCATCAGCTGCGTATTTTTCAGAACTGCAAGAGAAAACAAAGACAATAAAACATTTTCAATTTATCCCAACATTTACGCAAGATCCAACATGGGAAGGAGAAAAACGAAGAATAGACGCGTCGTTTGTTAAGCAATATATAAAAGATGTACAAAAACCATTGTACTATATTGTTGGTTCTGTTGTAATGGTTTCTGCCATGTACGAGGTAGTAACTTCGTTTGGTGTTTTGCCAGAGCAAATCAAGCGCGAAAACTTCACAGGATATTGATTACAATACAATAAGGATTATCGTCGTGTGGAAAATAGCTTCAGCAAAAAAACTGTCATTCGTAAAAGGACGACAATAACGGCAAAAACAAAAACGATTCTGCCAAGCGGCCTTTTTACCACAAAAACCCCATTTTGCATTTCTGCGAGGACAAAGTGGACGATTGCCATAGCAAAAGCAAAGTAACCTCCAGTTTGCAGTATTTTCCACCATTTTCCACCAACAATTTTTACTGCCCAAGCGGTAGATATAAATGTCATAAAGAAAAAATAAAAAAGTGCAGTTAATCCAGCGTATACCGCAAATAGACGTTCGTTCGCCGGATCAAACAGGAGAAAAAATAAATCTGCATTATAGACAAAGATAAACGAAATGGTTGCGTGGGAAAGCGCAACCGCAAATCCAAAGATGCCTAAGTATTTTCTGTATGGGCGCAAAGGAATAAAAAGGTTTGGGAGAAAAAAGGAAAGCGGGCCAATTACAAAAGAGGTTCCCAAAAGCGAAATAGCCAAAAGCCCTGCAATTTTATTGATTGTTGCAATGTCTGTCTTGCCGTAGCCGTAGAAGAAAAAGAGGAGCAGAAAGAGCCAGAAGGGAAGTCCATACATGAGAAGATTTTTAAACACCTTCACAAATCTACTATACCACACATGATATAATATTCAACATACATTATGAGAGCATCGCAGTAAGGTTTAATGTCCAGAGGACCGGAATTGTATGAAACAGGCGATCCCAGAAAGTCAAGTTTCATCAACACTGTGCGTTGTAGGTGGGGGGTTAGGCTTTCCCGTATTCATGCCGATGACAGGAATGTTATTTGGGCAATTGACACGCTGACACGAATTTTTAAGATTGATGTTGCGGAGTCGCTTCGTGTTCTTCCTCCCGACAAGGACGATCTTCTTGGCGCTATGGGACACACCCTCAATGTTATTGAGTACACACGTTTTCCCATGAATCTCACTGGACCATATGCACTGGCGAATGGTAAGCGCTATGAAAAAACTATTAGAGAGTCTATAGAAGTAATTAGTAAGTACAATAAATTAGGGAAGATAGTAGATGAGGATTGTGCTTTGAAATTTAGACAGAGAGCAAAAGCCTTAGAACAAAGAGCAATAGGCAGCGCTTATCTAAAAAAACTATTAACATCTCCTCCCCACGTAGTTACAGAAGGACCTGTATATTTTTCTAAATCGTAAAAAGGCGCACGTCTGGTTAGGTTTGTGAAGATGGGCCGGGAACGCTTCCTCAAGCGTAGTTGTGGTATAATATTTGTGTGCATGGGAAGCTATATTAAAACAATTGTTCTCTTAGGGTTTCTTAGTGTCCTTCTTATCACTGTAGGAGGAATGCTTGGTGGAAAGATCGGCATATACATGGCCTTCTTTTTTGCTCTTTTAGTAAATGGCGGCGCGTACTTTTTCTCGGATAAACTAGCTTTGGCTGCAAGCGGGGCAAAGCCTGTCACAAAATCGCAGGCACCAGAACTCTACGGCATGGCTGAAGACTTGGCCAAGAAAATGCACATACAGATGCCAAAGTTGTACGTGACACCGGCCACGCAAGCAAATGCATTTGCCACAGGTCGAGACCCAAAGCACGCATCGGTTGCCGTAACAAAAGGGATTCTTGACACACTTTCACCGCAGGAACTTAAGGCAGTGTTAGCGCATGAACTTTCCCACGTTAAAAACCGCGACATCCTAATTGCTTCTGTTGCCGCAGTGCTTGCATCTTCTCTTTCATTCTTAGCAAATATGAGCTTTTATGGAGCAGGATCTCGCAATGAAGGTAATAGAGGAAGCGGCATGTTGGGGATTATTGTTGCCTTGCTTGTTCCAATTGGCGCTGCAATTATCCAAATGGCCATTTCACGTGAGCGAGAATACGATGCGGACAAAACTGGCGCTAAAACTATTGGTAAAGGCGAGCCATTAGCCGCTGCGCTTCTTAAAATCCATGAGTCAGCAAGACGTCATCCTCTGCGAGACGTAAATCCCGCATTTTCCTCGCTTTATATCGGGAACCCTTTGGGAGGATTCGGCGGGACATTTGTAAACCTCTTTTCAACGCATCCTCCGGTTGCCAAGCGTATTGAGCGCCTCAAGGCAATCAAGTAAAAAACGTTGTTCTCTATGACGCAATTTGTACGTACCCTTGCGCTTTTTTTGTGCCTTTTGTTTGCCGTATGGGTGGGCGTTTCGTCGTTTCGGGCACTATTTCTTTCGGCAGCACTTTCAGATGTTGTCAAATCATCAATGCAAGGTGCAAAAGGTAAATACGCAATTGTTATCAAAAACCTCAAGACAAACGAAACGTACATGCAAAACGAGCGTGACTGGTTTCAATCCGCAAGTTTGTATAAATTGTGGGTAATGGCAGCTGTGTTTGAGCAAATGAAAGAAGGCAGTATTGAGAAAAACGAAGTTCTCCATGAAGATATTGCAAAACTTAACGAAGCGTTTGAAATTGCGTCAGAAGAAGCAGAATTAAAAGAAGGTGATATTACATTAACAATTTCAAATGCTTTGGATCAGATGATTACCATTTCCCACAATTACGCTGCACTCCTTTTATCCAAACAAGTGGGCAATAATAACGTAGCAAAAGTGCTTTCAACCTATGGCTTAAAAAAATCAGATTATGCATCGCCGCCAAAAACGACTGCCTTAGACACCGCGCTGTTTTTTGAAAAACTCTATAAAGGGAAGATTGTTGACAAGGTTTCATCTGATGCAATGCTTGATCTGCTCAAAAAACAGCAAATCAACGACCGAATTCCTAAATACTTGCCAAAAGATGTGCAAGTTGCCCACAAAACAGGAGAGATTGGGTGGTTTAAACACGATGCTGGGATTGTGTTTAAACCCAAGGGAGATTACATTTTTGTTGTTCTTTCAGAAAGCGATTCACCCCCGGGAGCAGCAGAGCGCATAGCCAAACTTTCCCAAGCAGTTTACGGTTATTTCGTAACTAAACAGAGTTTCTTAGGCTTTTAGTCCGTTAAAGCAAGGTTACAATCCTTTAACAATGCGCATTCCTTGTCTGTGGTGTAAGCTACTTGAAGCAACAAAATTATTAGTTTTCCTTCCAGAGATGTCAAATTCAGTATTGCCATTGAAATCTGTAAATTTTCCGCCGGCTTCTTCTATCATAAGTTTTCCTGCGGCAAAGTCCCAAATAGGTTGGCCCATATTGATTGCCAGTTCTATTTGTCCATTTGCTAGTCTTGCAAGCGCAAGTTGAGTTGATCCTGTTACCCAGTGCATTTGAGATAATTTAATAGCACGTTCCTCAATATCTGTCCGGCCAAAATATCTCACCACGTCATGTCCTATTTGAACGCCTATGAGTTCACGCGTTGAAACGCTCATTCTTACGCCATTTTTATAAGCTCCTTTTCCTTGCTTTGTATAGTATAGTTCTTGTACTGTTGGCGCAAAAACAACTCCACTGTCTATTTTTCTATTAATCACGCGTGCTACTACAATTGCCCAATCGTGAAGCCCTCTTGCAAAATGATTTGAACCGTCAATAGGATCGACAATAAAATATGAGTTACCAACACGAGTACCTTCCAGGTATGATTCTTCAGTCAGTATTCTATCGTTAGGAAAATTTTTCTGAAGAAAATCAATGATAAGCGAATTAACTTCCATATCTGTTTTTGTAACAATTCCTTCATTAATTCCCTTTGCATGCATTGCTCGGTCAAAGCCCCATTTTGCCCTCGCATAATTACCTGCTTTTATTACCCCCTTAGTTACTAATGCCAGATCTTCTCCTAAACTTTCGGGAGAAACAATTGAAACTTTCCCTTTCATATTTTAAAAATAAACAGTTTTAGACATGATACACATTCTTGTGCTTGTTTGTAAAGTGCAATATGCTAAAAAGAAGGTATGGTGCAGGGAGTTCGGGAAAAGCACATTATTGTTTCCCACCTTAATGTTCGGAAGAGTATTTTCTTGCTTTTGTTGTTCTTTCAGAAAGCGATTCACCCCCGGGAGCAGCAGAGCGCATAGCCAAGTTTTTTCTAAACAAGCGCGAAACCATTTCGTAATTTGCATTAATTACTGTTTAAGGAAGAGAAGTTCTTCTTGCAGTTTTAATGTACTCTTTATTACGATTCGGTGGTTTTTGCTTTGAATAATGCCTTTCTTTTGCAGTTTCTCAATTTGCCGACTGACGGTTTCCCGCTGTGCGCCAATCCAGGAAGCAATCTCGCCGTGTGTTGTGTCAAGGGTGCGGCCATCGGCTGCGTGGTGTTTGGTGAGAAATAAAAGTATAGAGATGACTTTTTGGTATGCATGTTCATAGGAAAAGCTCTTTATCTTTTCAAGGAGTCCACAAATCCCGTAGGCAAGGCGAACAGTAAGATCGTACAATACGGTAGGATCATTCTTTAAGAGTGTTAACACGTCCGCAACCGGCGCAATATACCCAGTGGTCGGTTCGCTTGCTTCAAAGTAGTACGTATTTTGCTCGTTTGCAAGGACAAGCATGATTGGGAAAAAGCTGCCTTCGTAAAACTCGTGCATGGTTGTTTCTTCGCCGTTTGGCGCGATATGGTATTGTCGAACACTCCCTTTTTCGATATAGATAATGTGTTTGATGTTTCTCTCGTCGGCGCGAAGAATAGTTTCTCCCTTTTTATAGGACACTTTTTTGTAGTGTTGAAAAAATTGTGAAAGCTTCTCTTTTGCCGACGATTCCATGGTCTTCGATTATACCATTTTTACGAATCAGAAATGGATGGTGACAGGTATCACTGACTCTATGATTGTTTTTGCGTATCGTGTATGATAATAATAGTTGGAAGGAGGTGAGTGCATAATGACTGAAAAGAGGCTTTTGCTTTTGTTGCGTTTGGCAATCGGGTGGTTTTTCTTGTATTCAGGAGTTACAAAAGTATTTGATCCGACGTGGTCGGCAGCTGGGTACCTTACGAATGCGCAGACATTTGGATGGCTTTATCAGTGGTTTGCAAGTTCACAGCTTTTGCCGATTATTAATGTTGTCAATTCGTGGGGGCAGCTTTTGTTGGGCATCTCGCTTATCACAGGTTTATATGTTCGGCAAGGCGGGGTTGCAGGCGCTATTTTAATGCTTTTATATTACTTTCCAATCTTAAAATTTCCATTTGCAGGTGAGCATGCGCTTCTTATTGACGAGCACATTATCTACGCGATTGCGCTTTTGTACCTTAGCCGAGTTAATATCGAACCGTTGTGGAAAACGGGTAAAGGGGGTGAGAAGAAATGATGGGGTTTGGTAATTACGGCACTATGATGGGATGGGGCGGCGGCTTTTTTGCTACACTTTTTGTCGTTGTTGTTTTGATCGATTTAGTGCTTCTTGGCATTTGGCTCTGGAAACAAATTGAGAAAAAGTAAAATCTGTGACATTTGTCACAGATTTTACTCTACGTTTTGTTGTATCCTTATCCCCAGGATATGGATACACACCGCTCAAAAGACGTCCGCGACCGAATGCTCCACCGGCTTAAAATAGCACAGGGACACCTCGCAAAAGTTATCGAAATGGTTGATAAAGGTCAGTACTGTATTGATATTATTCAGCAGTCTCGCGCAGTTCAGCACGCCTTAAAACAAGTTGATGCGCTAACCTTAGAAAACCATTTGCAAACCTGCGTTATTTTCCACATTGAAAAAGGCGATACGAAAAAAACAACGGACGAGATTATGAAGATCTTCAAAAATAACTCGGTTACATAAATAGTATGAACGAGAAGAAGGTTATTATTGCATTTGTTATTGCAACAGTTTGGATTTTGCTTGGCGGCGTATATTTTATCGGTAAATCAACGACACCCGCACAAGTGGCAAGCTCGCAAGAGGCAAAAGCAGTTATTAACAAGAAAACCTACGACTGGGGCACTATTCCGTATGACGGAGGGCTGGTAAAAGCGGATTTTGCCATTAAAAACGAAGGAAACGGGGCTCTGCAATTGACAAATATAAAAACCTCATGCGCCTGCACGAAAGCGCAAGTTGCCATTGACGGCACGCAAAGCCCGTTTTTTAGCATGCACAGCGTTTCGTCGTGGGTAGGAGAGGTACTAAGCGGCAAACAGGCAACACTGACAGTCATTTTTGACCCTGCGTTCCACGGGCCATCAGGCGTTGGGTCTATGACACGGCTTATTTCAATTGAGACAAACGACCAAGAAAACAGAAAACTTGAGTTTACGCTCAATGGGACGGTTGTGAAATAAAAAATACATGGAACAAGTTATTGTGGGAACTTCACTGATAGCAGCATTTGCAGCTGGTATAGTTGCGCTTTTTGCGCCGTGCTGCATTACGTTTTTACTTCCCGCGTACCTTGGGTCGGTGTTTAAAGAAAAAGAAAAAGTGTTCTTGATGACGGTTGTGTTTGGGCTTGGCATATCTGTTGTTTTACTTCCGGCAGTATTGGGCGTTGCCATTCTTTCGCAGGCACTTTTTAGCTACCATGACCAAATCTACATTGCAGGCTCTGTTGTTATGCTCATCGTCGGTTTCCTCACCATGTTTAATGTTAAACTTCCCATGCCGATGTTTGCTATGCAACAGGCAAACAACAAAGCTGATATAGGATCAATCTTTATGCTTGGGGTGTTTTCCGGCATTACGTCTGCCTGTTGCGCGCCTGTTTTGATTGGCATTTTAACGCTCACGTTTTTGTCTCCAAGCTTTTTTGGCGCAATGGCAATTGGCGCAATGTATGTATTTGGCATGGTGTTACCGCTTCTTGTTATTGCGGCGTTTTTTTCCGGAAAAGTTGCAGCTCTTTCTGTACTTAGAAAAAAAGTCGGCAGGTTTATTGTCAGCAATCTTATTGCCGCGCTTATTTTTTTACTTACCGGCAGCATTATGCTTGTGCTTACACTCCAAGGGAAGCTTGCGATGGGTAATATTGAAGGATTTACGAAAACAATTCAAGATACCGCAATGGTGGTTGACCGTTGGGTTGGCGCAAGTAGTATTCTTAATGTTCTCTTTGCTCTTTTTGTTATATTTGTTGTTTACAGGATCGCGAAAAAATTGTGACACTAGTTACTGAATCGTTTTTCGATAAAAGATAAACTATTTAAAGAGGAGGTGAGAAATTATGTTGAATGCTAAAGCCTTTGCCAATGCCGCTTCGGCGGTTATGGCGGTGTGGGTGGTTGCATGTGCATTCTTGTCATACATTTTCCCAGATTTGCTCTTTGCAATAGCCCAATCGTGGATGCACACGATAAATCTTGATGCTGTCAAGACGACCTTTGCGCCAAATCTTGGAACACTCGTTTTAGGACTTGTCAGCGCAAGCGGATTAACGTGGGTGACAACGTACTACATAATTGTTTTCTATAATCGCTTTGCAAAGTGACAAAGATAGACTCTTTTTTTGAGGAAAGTCTGTTTCTTTTTTTAGGAATGGGTTTATTTTTGGCACTGTTTGCCGCAACCTTTCACAAAGGGATTATTGCCTATATACACAAGCACCATCTCCAGTTGCGCGACGTTCGACTTCTCCTTTTTGCGCTTTTTCTTCTTATTGTAGTTACCATTACGTACTTGGTAATTGACACGTATGTTTTCCCGCTGCCAGAACCGGTTGTTCCATACATTTTCTACATGCTCGCTTTTACTGCTTTTTTTGGCCTGCGGCTTGGACTTGTGGCGTGCGCTTTTTCGCTGATTCTCCTTGAATATTACCTTCATGGCGTCGAGCGTGATTTTAACCTCTTGCACCATCCGCTCAACATTCTCGCTCTTTTTACCAGCGTTATCGTTGGATCGTTTTGGCACGAGAGAATCTATACGTACCAAAAGCGGTTATCAAAACGGGCAAAGTATTTTCGGCACTTTATGAGGCTTCGAGAGCAGTTTGAGGCAATGGCAGTGCACGAACTGCGGGCGCCCCTAACAACGATACGGCTCTACGCGGACGCAGTGAATCAACGATATGGGGAGGATGCGAATTCCACACTCGGTAAATCAATGCAGATGATACATACGGAAACTGAAAAGCTTGCAATTATGGTAAACGATTTGCTCGATTTTTCGCGGTTTAGAAAGGCAAAATTTTCGCTCCACCTAGAAGTGTTTGACCTTGGAAAACTCTGTGAAGAAAGGCTTGCGGTGATACAATCCTTCTACCCAAATCACTCGTATTTGTTTTCAAAGCGCGTAAAATCAGCTGTAATACGTGCCGACAAAATGGCAATTGACCGCGTGCTCACAAACTTGCTCATTAACGCAGGAAAATACTCAACTCCGAAAGGAAAAATAACGCTTATTTTGGAGAAACAGCACAAAAACTATCTTTTAAGCGTTAAAGATGAGGGAGAGGGGATAGCAAAGCGTGATTGGCAAATGATTTTTAGGCCGTTCTTCCAAACGAAACGCGGGGGACAAGGACTTGGTCTTGGTTTATACATTGCAAAATCAATTATCCAGTTGCACAAGGGGCGAATATGGGTGGAGTCGAAAAAGGGCAAGGGAGCAACGTTTTTTGTGCAACTGACTCAAGCTTTTGAAAAGAATTGAGCTAAAACGGGCAGCAAAATTTTCAATAAGCTCCTGACTTAGAACATTTTAGTTCCCAGGGATTTAAGGTTATCAATTTTTCCTTCCAATTCATGGGTACTTGAGAAATTTTTTCTTTTCCAGTAGGTTTGTGTATTGGTTTTCCCAATGGTCTAATTTTTAGAGCACCATTAAGATAGTCATTTATTCTTTTATTGGCGAGATTCAAATAACTCCGAAACCTATTTTGGCAAGAGATCAAACATAATCTCTTGCGTCTGGATTGGAAGTGAGCTATGCTCAAGGGGATATGGTGCAGGGAGTTCGGGAAAACCACATTGTTGTTTCCCACCTTAATGTTCGGCAGAGCATTTTCTTGCTTTTATTTCGTCTTATTGTCTTAGATATTCTTGCGGCAATTGTACTTATTTTTTATTTTTCTCCGCTTTTTTTGCAGCAACTCCCAAGCGACATAAAACTTGATCTACTTTCTCAAAACAGATTTTTTGTCCTGTTGCTTCTTATTACAAAAGTACTCTTGACCCTCTACGTTGTTTTACAATGGGTTAATGAGTATTACGAAATTACGCCTCATAAGATTCATCACAAAAAGGGAATTATCTGGCGAAAAGAAATGGATTTTGAAATTACCCACCTTCGGTCTATCGGCATCCAGCAGGGAATTTTAGGAAGGCTTTTTAATTACGGATCTTTACGTTTTTTTGATTGGAGGCTACAAAAATACTTTCATATGTACCTTATCCATAACCCTCAT
>JACQKQ010000048.1 GCA_016204465.1 Candidatus Levyibacteriota bacterium | reverse complement strand
TTTTTGCACTTCTTTTTCAAGCCGGCCCATCTCGTCTTCCGAAATTGTTTTGTCGCTAAACTGCTTTTTAATCGTACTCATTGCTTCGTGGCGCACTTGCCTTACCATTATCCGGCCGTTTTCCAATTTTTGGTGCATGAGTTTAATAAGCTGCGCTCGGCGTTCTTCAGACAACGGCGGAATTGCAATACGGATGTGCTGCCCGTCATCCGTTGGCGTTAACCCAACATTTGCTTCCATAATGCCCTTTTGCATTTCGCCAATAATTGAAGCATCAAAGGGAGTTATAAGCAGTGTTTGCGGATCAGACGAGGCAATGGTGGCAAGTTCCATAATTTTTAATCGAGTTCCGCCAGCTGGCGGACCACCGTACACGCTGACAATAATGTTTTCAACAAGTGATGGCGTTGCGCGGCCGGTTCTAACCGTTGCCAAATCAGTATGCAATACCTCTAAAACCTTCTCCATCTTTTGTTTTATATCTTGCGTATTCATATACTTGTATTAGCCATTCGTATCCATTCGGACAATCCGTCTAACGACAATGTTTTCGCCGAGTTTGCTAATGGTTTCTTTGACTAATTGTTCAACTGTTTTTGAAGCATCTCTAATATACTCCTGTTTGAACAGTGAGGCAACGTCTGAAGGATTCATTGCGGCCACTTGCATGGCAATTTCGTGGGCTAAGTGCTTAAACTCATCGGTTTTGGCAACAAAATCCGTTTCGCAAAGCACCTCAACCATCGCTCCGATGCGGCCGTTTTGATGCACATAGGCTTCGACAAGCCCCTGCATCGTGACACGATCTGCCTTTTTACCGGCTTTCTCAAGTCCATGTTTTTTGAGCCACTCGCGCGCTTTTGCCAAATCATTACTCGTTTCTTCAAGTGCGCGCCTGCAATCAGCAACGGAAACGCCCGTTTCGTTTCGGAGTCTTTTGATGTCGTTTATATTTACTATCATAATTCTCACGAAATTCACGAATTAGTATGCGAAAGTCGCGAATGGGAATTAATAATACGCTTATATTTTACTCCATCACTCCCAAAATATGCGAGGATTCCAAGCTTGAAACCTGTTGTTTTAAGATACATGAGAACTTGCTTTATGTCTGACATATTTGTTCTATTTCCCTTCTTTATTTCAAGAACCACTGTATCATTTATTAGAAAATCTAAAAAGTGCCGACCAATATTCTCACCTTCAATTGCTATTGCAACTGGAACTTCTCTTTGATAAACAAGCTTTCGCTTTATTAAAAACTTCTCAACCGCTCTTTGGCAATACTTCTCTTGATAGTTTGCTCCTAGTGTCTTAAAAGCGTCGAACAAAGCCCCAATAATTTCGTAACTCAATTCCCTATATAATATTTTATCAGGCTGCTGATTTTGCACTTCTCGGCGCGCGTTTTTTGGCGCTAGTCTTGTTCTTAACTGATTTTTTATCTGGCTTAGAAGCTGCCTCCTTCTTAGCGATTTCTTCTTTCGTGTCTTTCGCGAGCTCCTCCTCATTCGTGTCTTTCGCGGCAATTTCGCGAGTTTCGTGAGACTCACCTTGTTTTAATAACTTGCCCCCCTCGATAAATGCATCCATAATGTAGGCAATGATGAGCTTCAAACTTCCCACGGCGTCGTCATTTGCTGGAATTACATAGTCAACTTCAGACGGATCTGCGTTTGTATCAACAACACCAACAGTTGTCACGCCCATTTTTTGTCCTTCTTGAACTGCCAAATGCTCAAAGTGTGTATCAACAATAAAGAGCGCATCAGGAATTGCTTCCATTGTAGAAACACCCCCGTAAAAGCTCTCGAGTTTTGCCCGCTCTTTTTCCCAAAGGCCAATTTCCTTTTTTGTGTATTTAGCTTTTTCATCGTCGTTTTTAAGCCTTGCTGCAAGATCTTTAAGCTTTTTGTAGTTTTTCGCAACCTCTGAAAAATTAGTGAGTATCCCGCCCACCCAACGGTTTGTGACATAGTAGAGTCTGGGGATTTGTTCCAAGGAACCAGCTTGCCCCAAGGAGCGAAGCGACGAACGGGCCCGTTTTATCTCTTCTAAAACAATATTCTGCGCCTGCCGTTTTGTGCCAACAACAACAAAAGATCCACCCCGTGCGGAAAGATCGCGCACATACGCGCCTGCGGCCTCAAGGCCTTCTTTGGTTTTTGCAAGATCAATAATGTGGATATTGTCGCGTGCTTCGTAGATAAACTCGCGCGCTCTGGGGTTTTGCCTTGTCACCTGGTGGCCAAAATGGCACCCAGCTTCCAACAGTTCTTCAAGTGTAATCTCTCTCATAATGTTTCCTTCTTTGCCCGCCGAAACTTTAGTGAAGGCGGGTTACCTCCGCTTACTTATCTTGCAGTTTAGGAAACAACGTAAGCGTGTTAAGATGTAAATATATTACCAGATTTCCTAAAAGAACACAAGCCTTATAATCCAAAGGTCTCCTTTGGCAAAACAGAAAATGGAACAATGTAAAAAATAGCTTTTCCTATCTTAACACGTCCTCCTGGCCAATATCCTTTGTAAAGCAATTCAATAAAAATCTCGCCAGAATTTGATTTGTGTCCTAATTTACCTAGTTCCTCCTGCATAAGAATAAACCCTGCGCCGAGTTTTGCATACCGCACGGCATCTTGCCTAAAAAGTTCAATTGTGGTTCTGGCAGTTGCCGGTTCTGCTACCGTTGCCTGCGCAAGATCTCCAATTTCTTCAAGTTCTGCCATTTTCCCATTTTTCGCTGCAACAGCGGCAACTAAAGAAAGCAATTTTATATCTTCTGATTCGTCTTTCTGAAGAATTAAGGAAGCAACATCTTCGCTCGTTGCTATTTTTGCACGTATTGACCTTTTGTACCTGCTAACAAAATAAGCATCAATAAAACTTTGCAATTCTTCTGGCGCAAGCGGTTCTTCCTCTGATTCCCAGTTGATAGTATTAGAAAGCGCAAAAAATTCACTTAGCCGTTCTGCATGCGGGATTTTAAGACCGTGTGGGCCAAGATATAATTGGAAAAATTTTTGCTGCTGATTAAAATTTCTTGGCGCATGAATTCGTAATGCTTTTGCAATAGCATCATTAGTTCCAACTTTTAACATTGATGGCACTTCTATCCCAAGGAATACGTCTTCAAAAACTGAAAATGCTATTCCAGCCCGTAATCCTGGAGTAAACGGGGATTCATCTTGTGATGGACCTTTTCTTTCCGGCATTGATAAATTATACCAAAAATAAGACTGCTAGGCTGCTGGGGAGGGTTGTAAGTGTTCACAAATTCGGTAACGATTCGTTATTTTGCAATTCCCTATTGACAACCCATAATACTCTCTGCTATATCTGAACAATCAATTTATGGGAGGGCCAGAGAGACCACCGATGATTCCAGGGCCAGGGGCAGTACCCGATCAACCAGCTTCACAAGTTCCCATAGAAACAAGAGAACTCCTCCCTCTTCATGGCAAAATCGTACTCATTACAGGCGGTACTCGAGACTTTGGCGGCGCTTTGACTCGCGAACTTGCGCGCCAAGGCGCAACACTGATTGTCGGATACAGAGAAAAAGATCCGCTAAACAACAATAAACGCAGCAGAGAAACTGTAAAAACATTAAGAGAACTCGGCGCTACAGTTGAATTCGTGCAAGGAGATATCACAACAGTAGAAGGAATCCAAGCGCTCGCAGATGCAGTTGACAGAGTTTCCGAAGGACGTACAGCAGAGCAAGGAAAAGTTGATTTTCTTATTCTCAACGCGGCTGCGCCAAGTCGAGAAGTAAATGTCGTAGGAAATAATGCGTTACTCGACGCAATGATCCCCCGAATGGGCAAAGGAAGCGCGGTGGCATTTATCCAAAGTTATCAAGGACAATTTGAGCCTCTTGCACAAGAGCTTGGGCTTATTCCTGATGAATATGGAATTGTTGCTTCTACAAAAAAAGAGGCGGGAGATAGTTTAAGAGAAAGAATTCCTGAAATGCAAGAGAGGGGTATTCACTTTGCTACCTTTGTTTTACCCGCTCTTCCAGAGAGCACAAATGCTCAAATTTTTGCACATAGAGATCCAACTGCACCTGTTAAAAATAGGCAACTAACAGCTCTTTTGGGATTACCGGAAACTGCGACAAATGACGAATCAGCAAAAAAAATCGTTATTGCGCTTGCTAAAGGTATTTCTCAAAACCATCTTGATTTACTAGGTCCATATCTTAGTGGTAAACACTCGCTTGATCATTTATATGGAAAAAATGCCGTATTTGTTGATGTAAAAAACACAGAAACACACGAAGGACGAATGCTTGTTACGCCATCAAGAGTTGATCTTTCGAATCAGCCTTCTCCAATTGACACTTTTGAGCTTTCCGAAGACGGAACAACTGGCACAGCAACTGTTATAATTACACCAGAACATACTGATGGACACCTTAAGATTGGCGCAATTTATGCAGGACATCGGCAATTTCGCAGTGCCATGGCAACAATTAAAGAATTTGTAAAAGCATATGGCGATGGGTACGTTTCTGTTAAACCAATTAACGCAGATCTTATTGATTACGGTGATCCTATCATCCCCGGTCAAACAGCAAAAATTACCGCAACATTAAAAGGCCGAAATGATAATAGATTTGTATTTGATTTATCCATTACGGCAGGTAGCAAAAATCCAACTAGAATAGAAAATCTTATTGTAGATGCCACAACTTCTGAAAAATACGATACGCTTTATCCAGACATTCTTATAGAAGGTGCTGGACAATCTGCAGCCCTGGAAGTACTTGCCAAAAAAGAAAGAGTTATTACGCTTACCGGGCTTAAAAATGTTAGGTTTGTTCCCGAGGATGTTACCATCGGTCAGGTGGTAGAATACCACGATGAAAACATGCAGCAG
>JACQKQ010000045.1 GCA_016204465.1 Candidatus Levyibacteriota bacterium | reverse complement strand
TTTTGTTCCGTTGCGGGGCTAATAAAATAGCTTCGCTATTTTATAGAGTTTGATCCTAGCTCAGGATGAACGCTGGCGGCGTGGATGATGCATGCAAGTCGAACGGTGCAGGGTAGCAATACTCTGCACAGTGGCGAACGAGTTAGTAACACATTGGTACGTACCACCGAGATGGGAATAACCAGTCGAAAGATTGGCTAATACCCAATGGCATCGTGCTTCACTATTGTGAGTCACTGACTAAAGCTTAATGACTAAAGACTAAGGCAAGAATTTTCTGGCTTTAGACTTTTGACTTTAGACTTTGGCCCAGTGGCTCGCGGTAGCGAGGCACGATTAAAGGAGCAATCTGCTCGGTGAGCGGCCTATGTCCTATCAGCTTGTTGGCGAGGTAATGGCTCACCAAGGCTATGACGGGTAGGGGGTGTGAGAGCACGGCCCCCAACGACGGAACTGAGATAAATTTTGTCTCCTTCAGCGGTAACGTTGAAGTAAAATCTAGCTTATAACGGCGAAACCTCTTTGTGGATAAGCAACTATAACCATAAATAAGTGGTTATAGTATAATACCCCATATGGAGACAACGCCGTGGGAAGTTAATGGAAAAAATGTATCGGATCAATATATTGCCGGTTTTCTTGATGGAGACGGATCTATTGTAGCTGTTATAGAAAAGCGGCCAGATAGACGCCGGTTTCCATATCGTGTGAGATTGAAAATAAATTTTACACAGCATGTTAGGCATAAAAATTTAATGCTTCTGCTTCAAGAATCTTTGGGCAAGGTTGGTTCAGTCAGATACACTCCAACTCATAATCTTTCGGAACTAGTTATTCAGAAACGTGAAGATCTGAAAAGAGTATTAGAGCGACTTTTACCGCATTTGATTCTTAAACAAAGGCAAGCAAAAATAATGCTTGCCATGATTGATATCTTTGATCAGGGTCTAGTGAACATCAGAAGTTCACTCTCCGATAAAGATTTCGAAAAGTTATTTTCCATGGCACTGGAAATTAGGAAAATAAATTCAGGCGCAGGCGGTAAAAAGAATTATGAGGTCATTAACCCCGTAACGACTCAAGTTTAGTTAAACTTGGATGGCGCTCTTTTTAGAGGCCATAATATGCTAGCTCCTCAATTATTTTGGGGAAGAAGACATAGTCTATACTACAAGTGATTGTGGACAAATATGACGGTCCGTACTCCTACGGGAGGCAGCAGTAGATAATATTCGACAATGGGCGAAAGCCTGATCGAGCGACGCCGCGTGCGGGAAGAAGGCCTTAGGGTTGTAAACCGCTTTTGCCAGGGAAGAATCCGCCTTTTGGCGGAGTGACGGTACCTGGCGAATAAGGGGCTCCTAACTTCGTGGAAACTCCCGCCACTTCGGGCGGGGGCGCGACCTATTGCTGTAAGGCAATAAGGAAAAACTTGGCTTATATGCTGGAAAACCCAGTTAATAATTCAGTACCCTTTGAGGTGACAATCTGAATTAAAATTTTGTTGGTTTTTATTAACAAAATTACTGGAAAATCAGCAGGGAAGTTGATTTGTTCAAATTTTTGGAGAAAAAAACCGAGCTTCAAGCTCAGTGAAAGATTGTGGCCTTGATTTTCTTTGTATTTATTCTACTTCTACTCTTTCTACCGCAGTTACTTTAAGCAACTTTGAAATTTTGAATCGAAGGGCATTGGCATAACTTTGCGCCTTTTCTGTGGCATGTTCATCAGAGTATGCTTGGAAAATGTGGAGTTCTGTTCCAGATGTTTCCGCTATACTGTTTGACCATTTACCTTCGAGGATATAATAAATCATTAGGCCTCCAATTTTGGTAATGTGCCACAAAATTGTACATAGTAACTTGTATAAAATCAAGTCTTCAAAAATTTGAACAAATTAACCCCTCAGAGACTTCCAGTCACTTTTTTTGAAATCTTAGAAAGTGCCTGGAGATGGGAATTTTTAAGTTCCCATAATACGCTGAGCATCCTTAATTATTTAAGGATGGTGAGATAGTCCAACGTTAGACATAAAAATTAAGTTATGTTGTAACTTTAGCCAGCAGGAGCGGTAATACGAAGGCCCCAAGCGTTATCCGGAATTACTGGGCGTAAAGAGCGAGTAGCCGGTTTTGCTAGTCCGATGTTAAATCTCATGGCTTAACTGTGAGGCCGCATCGGAAACGGCAATCTGTGCCTCACTTTCGTTCGGCACAATTTAGAATTTTCAATTTAAAATTTTCATTGAATTTAAAATGTTTAAAAATTAAAACATTAAGAATTGATTGAAAATTAGAAAATTGTAAAATTAAAAATTTCGTGGCGAGCGGTAGCGAGGCACGGCTTGTAACTAGAGCAAGTCAGAGGCAAGCGGAACGTGCGGTGTAG
>JACQKQ010000043.1 GCA_016204465.1 Candidatus Levyibacteriota bacterium | reverse complement strand
GTGCGGAGGCGGTCCGACGAGTCCTTATTTAAATACTATGGCTTACCCATAGGAGAAGTAAGGATACTGTCGGACTTGAGGATTGGCAGGGGTGCTGGAACAGTTAGTGTAGCAGTGAAATGCGTTGATATTAACTGGAATACCAAAGGCGAAGGCAGGCATCTAGGTTTCTCCTGACGCTGAGGCACGAAAGCTAGGGTAGCGAAACAGATTAGAGACCTGTGTAGTTCTAGCTGTAAACTATGTCTGCTAGATCTTCCCGATCTAATCGGGAGGGTCGTAAGCTAACGCGTTAAGCAGACCGCCTGGGGAGTACGGCCGCAAGGCTAAAACTCAAAGGAATTGACGGGGACCCGCACAACCGGTGGAGCGTGTGGTTCAATTCGAGACGAAACGAAGGACCTCACCAGGGCTTGACATGCAATCGTACATTTCCCAAGAAACTGGGAGAAATCCGCAAGGATGATTGCACAGGTGCTGCATGGCTGTCGTCAGCTCGTGCCGTGAACAAAAATGTCTCGCGGCCTTTTATGGTAACATAAGAGTGAATAACTGACTCATATCGGTGAAGTCCCGCTAAGCGGGATAATACCGAGGGAAGTCGGAATTTATGGAGTTGCATAGACGAAAGAATCTTAGGCTTGTTGTAACAAATAGACAAAAAGAGATCCTCATAGGATCTTTGCTAGGAGATGCATATATTACAAGGAGAGGACAGATTCAATTCGAGCAAAGTACTCATCAGAAAGAGTATCTTTTTTGGAAAAAGAAAGAACTAGAAACAATTTCTTATGAAAACGTATCTTTTGTAAAACGCTTAGATAAGCGATATCAAAAAGAAACGAATTCTTATAGATTTTGGACACGACAATTCTTTCAAGAATGGAGAGAAGAATTCTATCCCAACAAGAAGAAAGTTGTTCCAAAAAATACTCAATTAACACCATTAACTTTGGCCGTTTGGTACATGGATGATGGTTGTTTAAGTGACAATAGATGTATTATCGCAACTGATGGATTTTGTTCAAATGATATTGTGTTTTTACAAGAACTTTTAGTTAGTAGATATAATATAAAAAGTTCTTTAAAAAATAGATCAAAAATTTTTATTCATAAAATAAGTTTGCAAAGATTTTTTGCAATAATTGATCCTTATATCATTCAATCTATGCGCTACAAAGTTTTTGACCCCGTAACGACTTCTCGAAAGAGAGATGTTGATCAAACCAAGATTAGCATAACACGTCAGTATCCAGATCATCTGGATAAAGGTATAGTCTAAGTTCGTTAAGATTTTAACGATTTGGAGGTGTTCCCTTAAGTGGGGAAACGAGCGCAACCCCCATCCAATGTTAAATATTCATTGGAAACAGCCCCGCCTTCAAGTACATAAGTACTTGAAGGAATTTCAAATACTACCAATAAGTTCCAATTTCAAATATTTCAATATAGGTAACAATTAGAAATTTGACATTTGAAATTTGTAGTATTGGATTATTCCTTCAAAACATTTGTGTTTTTGAAGGCGGGGAGGAAGGAGGGGAAGACGTCAAGTCAGCACGGCCCTTACGCCCTGGGCCACACACACACTACAATGGCGAATAACAACGGGTTGCAAGCTAGCAATAGTAAGCTAATCCCTAAAATTTCGCCTCAGTTCAGATTGGGGGCTGAAACTCGCCCTCATGAAGTCGGAATCGGTAGTAATCGCGGATCAGCAAGCCGCGGTGAATACGTTCTCGGGTCTTGTACACACAATAAATGCACGCCAAGCAGCTTACTAGGCAAAGTGGTTAGAATCCATTTTAATAGCTAAAAAAATTTGGCAGGGACAATACTGGCGACAGATGTCCTGGAGGGCCTGAAGCAAAAGACAGCCTGATATGTAAACAGACGTTCGACCTCAGCGGTGTGTTTGAGGGAAGAACAAGAAAAGTCTGAATTAGGATGTTTGGAATTGTTTAGTAAGTGATCTTGGGAGATCTCTTCTTGACAGTTGGGTAATTGTTTGTCTATTCTCAGAATAGATGAGCTTGAAGAAGAGAAGTCAGCAGATCCATAGTACTCCGATAACTATCGGGGGAAGGGAGAAACCTAATAATTTGTCTGATGACTACATTGTTGGATTAACTGATGGAGAGGGGTGTTTCTATGTAGAGATGAGAGCTCCGAATGGAACTCATAAGTCTCGAGTAGAATTGCACTTTTTCATCAAGTTAAGAGAAGATGAGCTTTCATTACTTAAAAAAGTTCAGGAATTTTTTGAATGCGGTGTAGTATATTATCAAAAGGAATACCGCATAAATCAAAGAGCATGTTACCGATTTGGTGTAACAGCGCAAAAAGATTTGCATGAAAAAATAATACCTTTCTTTGATAATAATCCGCTTAGAAGTCAAAAAAATAAAAATTATTTACTGTTTCGGCAAATTGCCTTAATGGTAAAAAATGGAGAACATAAAAGTAATGAAGGTCTTCAGAAAATTCGACAATTAAAATCGCAGATGAACAGGGGCTCGCTAGATGCGGGAAATCCGCTTGTCTAGTGGGAACTCGAAACGACCCAAGTTATCGAAATCCGCCCGTCAAGGCAGCAAAGTCGGTGGTAGATGAACTTCGCGTATGCGTAGGAGTCTAAAATCGGCGATGAAGCTTAAGTCGTAACAAGGTATCCCTAGCCGAAGCTGGGGATGGATCACCTCCTTTCTAAATCTTCAAAGAAGATTTCTGCGGAGAGCAAGTGATTGCTTTATCCAATGAAATTCTGCTTTGCAGAATAGATTGTGAGAAGACACCTAAGCCTCCCGATTCAATCGGGAGAATTTCCAATTTCAAATTTCCAATTTCCAATTCGGAAAAGGATTGAGAATGGAAATTTTGCGAGAAAGTGTATAAACGGCAACAAGCGAGAATCCCGCCATAAGGTTGGGATAGCGAATAGCGCTTGGTTCGTCTCGTTAATACTTAGGGACGAACGAATTCTATTCGGGAATTCCTACCACTTCCTGGTTTAACACTCACCAAAAGGTGAGACCAACTGATCAGCTAAAAAACCACCCTTCGATTTCACTCAGGGTGGTTTTTTAGCGACAAAACACTTGACGCAATCTTATAGTCTCTCTATACTCATGCTATGTCTGAAATGCCAAGGCGGACATTTATAAAACTTGCTGGAGCAAAACTCGCTGGAGTAACTGCTGCTGCAGCGTTAGGAAGCGCCGTACTAGCTCCAGATAATCGCCGTCCACCTTCTCCAGTCTGCGAGCCGTTACCCGCAGCGGAAAGAGTACAGGGTAATTCCCCATATTTTGTTTATCTTCCTGGATTTGCCGGTGGTGGAGATAATATTACTGCAATAAGAGCTTTTTTTGAAAAACAGTACGGGGAAGATGCATCTGTGTTTTCTAACTTATCTACACCATTTGCTCTTAAAAAAGGTGAAGATTTTGAGAGTCATTTTAGAAATAACGCGCAAACTGCAGGCAGTAAAGCTGGAAATAAAGATATTCATGTTGTTGCTCACTCGTCCTCTGATGCAATAGATTTTTTTGACCCATTGCTTGATTGTAGCCAGTGGAAAGGGAAGAATGTAAAATTACACATACTTTCTCCGATTGGATTTGGCAGGGAAGGCCTCGACGCTCTGGCAACGCTTGTCCGGCGTGGACTTGAGCTTTCAAAAGACGTCGCAGTGTACGAACAACATATAGTGAGTCCTTTGCCAGAAGCTTACTATCAAGCGGTGCCACCAAAGGATCCGCCGGCTGGGGTACAAACGATATATCGCTACACACCGGAGGAAAGAGAAAAATTTAGAGAAACGTTTCGCCGATGGAAAGAAATGATTATGCCAGACGAAGAGGAAAGAAATGTTTTTACGCAGAAATTGAACGCACTTGATAGACAAGTAATAGACGAACTTGGCAATAAAGAGAAGCTTGACAAAATTCTCTCAGAACGAGCAGCGCTTCTTGCGCCATATGTTGAAATTCTTTTTACGGGAAAGCAATACCCGCAAGCAGAACACAAAAAATTTTTGTTACAAAACAAAGAGTTACCGCAAGACCTTGCAGATCCTCTGTGGTATAAGGCTATGTTTGCTGTCTATGTAGCTCGATCAGGATTGAATTACTATCAAGGTATAGATAAAAAATTAGGAGCAATTCTTGCAAAAGCCGGGGAAAGAGGAGTTAATATGAAATTTGACTTTGTTACGCAGGAGCGCGATGTAATGGTCGAGGATGATACTACGCTTTTGCAAAATGGAGTTGTTAACGCTGGGAATGTCTTTGCGTTCGAAGGGATAAAATATATAGAGGGATTTGCGCATTCAACGATTGGTTTTTATCCAGAAGAAGCCCTCGAGGCAATCCTCAATCCTGCTGCGTAAATTGAATGAACTCACACTTCTGATATAACTATGCTAAACTAGATCAATATGTCAGATCTCTTAACTGCTCCAAGAGGCGAATTGATTCAGTTGATTTATGAACTAACAGAGAGGATTGAGATTTTGGAAAG
>JACQKQ010000011.1 GCA_016204465.1 Candidatus Levyibacteriota bacterium | reverse complement strand
TTGGGGACGGTCCTCGGACTGATTGCCATAGCAGTCCAAACAAAGCATTATTGTAGCTAATTCGCCGCTTTATTGCAGCTTTCAACGCTTTAGAGCTTGTTTGTCACGCTTGCTACACGAATGCTTCGCCGTTCTTGACATTTTTTGCCGATCGTGGTGAATAGCATTATCGAGAGGATGTGATATACTAAACGTATGAATATGCAAATGATCCAAAAACTGACCATTCCTGTTCTAAGAAAATATGGTGTTACTCGTGCTGCAGTATTTGGATCTGCGGCTAAAGAAGAGATGACTGAGAAAAGTGATATTGATTTATTAGTTGAATTACCACATGATGTCCATGGATTTGATTACGTAAACCTCAAGGTAGATTTACAGGAAGATTTAGAATCAGTGCTCAAACGACCTGTGGATATAGTGGAATTTAATTTGATTAAACCGGCCTTGCAACCTTACATCTCTCAGTCCCAGGTACAAATACTATAATAGATGAAAAAAGATCCACGTGTCTATTTAGACGATATTCTTTTCTCCATTGATCTCATTCAGCAATATATTACCAACGTATCTTTCTCTTCATTTGATAACAGTTATGATATTCAAGATAAAGTGCTCAGACGATTAGAAATAATTGCTGAAGCAGCAAAAAGATTACCAGAAGAAATTCGTTTGGAATATCGATCTATTCCGTGGAAAAGTATCATCGGTCTTCGCAATATTATTACTCATACGTATGATGAGGTAAATCTTGAAGAAATATGGCTAATTATTACACAACATTTACCTGAAACGAAAAAGCAAATTGAAGAGATACAATCTAGGCTTCAGAAATAAAAAAATTAGGTACTCTTTAGATACATAAGAACCGAATGGACACTTTTGGGGACGGTCCTCGGACTACAGAAGTTTGACAAACGGCTTATCCATCAGAATGTTATAGCGAGTAGAGGGAAATCCCGGGAATAAGCTCGAAGTGTTTTCTGTTGAGCGTTACAACTGTCCCGCCAATAGCTAGTGCTGATGCGGCAATGATATAATCAGGTGCTTGCATGCGTTGTTTTACATCCCGAGAAAGTTTTCCTGCTAATCTGGCAATACGCTCACTAAGATCTATTCTTTCAAACTGACTGATAAAATAGAGCATTTCCCGTAGTCTCCTAATACTTTTAGTGCTGGTACCGGAATATAGTTCAAAAATAACTATGGTTGGTAAGAGTAGTTGTGAATCCTGTTCAGTTTCAGCCGAAGAAATAAAGTCATCCCATTTTTTGCCGCCGCGTAGATAATCTATAATGATGCTGCTGTCAACTACAATCTTCATTTATCCCATTTTCCCAGTGTGGGCCATGCGCCAGGTCTTCTTAATGGATTATCTTTTTCATCATAATCCTTCCATATCCCATGAACTGCTTTTGAAGCCTTGCGTAAAGCTGTCCAATCAACTGTCTGTTTTTTAGGGGAAAGCACAGCCACTTCTTTGGAATCTTTTTCTATAATAACGTGCGTTCCTAAAGCCACTTGATTTAAGAGCTCAAAAAACTTATTTCTCGTAGCAGTAGCAGATAATCTAATAGTATTCATAAGAGCTATAATAGGGTATAATGTACACTTTGTCAATAGAGAAGTTTGACAAACGGCTTATTTACTTGGCGGACAAATTTCGCATCTGCCGTAATAAGCGTGCACTTCTTCTCCTGCGCAAGCACCGCGTACGAGGCAGCATACATTGTAACATGGTATTTTTGGGCAAACATCATTACCTTTTGCATGAATGGAAATGTGTATGGTTGCAACTCAACTCCAAGCTCTTGAAATTTTAGTAGATTGGTTTTTGCGCCCTGCACTGTAATTGCTGTTTTTGTCGTCCATGCATTTGTCAACTCGTAGATAAGAATATCGGGCGCAAGCAGTATAGTTTTTCCTTGGATATGGGTCTCTAAAAGAGCAATGGCTTGTTCAAAACTTGGCTCTTTTTGATCAAACCATTTGTATACAACCGAAGCGTCAACAACAGTCATGTATTTTCATACCGCATTTCGCGGAGAATTTTAACTGAATCCCAACCTTTACGGTGATATTTTGCGTTCTCTTTTGCTATCTTTTTTAAATCTTCCATGAATTTCTTTGCCTTAGCTTCCGAACGCGTTTTTTCCTCTACCCCAATTTTCTCTCGTACAACGGCGGAAAGACTCTTGCGTTTCTTGGCTGCTTCGGCCTTGAGACGCAAGTAATCTTCTTCTGAAATTCGAATATTTGTGGTAACATAGTTCATAGTAATACAATTATACAATTGTATTACTTTTTGTCAAGACTTGACAGAAACGCAATAAGTATGGTATCTTGTTTGGATACAAAAATGCCTACTGCTCTACTGATGTAACCTGCCAACGCTGCAACCACGTGACACGACAATGATGAGAAACAATACCCTTATTTCGATTATTCTGCCCGTTTTGAATGCGCAAGAACACATTAATGCATGCCTTAAAAGCCTGCTTTATCAAGCCTACAAAGAGTTTGAGATTATTGCAATTGAAGACAAATCGACTGATGCCTCCTACAAAATCCTTGCAAAGTATAAAAAGCGCTATCCAAAGCTTCGCGTTTACCGAAACATTAAGCGCTACGGCCTTGCTATTTGTCTCAATCGTGCAATTAAACGTGCGAGAGGCCGCTACATTGCCTTTATGCATGTCAAAGACAAAAGCGCACGGTCCCGACTCCAAAAGCAAGTAAACTTTCTTGTCAGCCACCCAAAAGTCGTTGCTTTGGGGACGCAGTGCCGTTTTATTAACGACGACCATAAAACACTTGGGAAAAGTGCGTTTCCTCTTACTCATGAGACGATTGGAAGCATTGTCATCCCCGGCATTTCGGCGCAATTTGAGACCTTCGTTATTGACCGAAAGCGTCTGCCTAAAGATATCCTCTCCTTTAAGCCAATTGCCTACCCATTCCTCTATAGCGAAGTATTCCTTAAACTTGGGCAATATGGGAAAATTGCAAATCTACCGTTTGTGCTTTATGAACACAAACGAAGCGAGCTTCCATCCGTACGAAACGCCAAGTTTCTCTTCTCCCATATGAAAGTATGGCTTAACTCGGCACTTACTAATGGCAATCGTCCCCCGCTCTCCTCACTTTTTTCACCACTTCTAAAACAAGCCTAGCCTAAAAGTACCACGAGTACCAAAAGTACCACGGGTACCACGAGCTTTTCGTCCTCCCTGTGATACTTGTGGTACTTATGATACACGTGGTACCTTATCCCAAAGATATCCACATTTTTTCCTTAATTTTTTTTAGATTGCTATGGCAATCTATTCCACTATGTATTTACTCTAGGTTGTATATATTTTACCCACAGTGTTGCTATAGGTTGACACTCTTGACAACGTGTGATAGAATACTTTTACAGGTATGAAACTACTGCAACTGCTCAAACGAAACGTAGTGCTTCGAAGAACACACCACATGCTTGACCATAAGCAGGAAGTCCTCATAAAACAAGGCAGAGAGCAATTCCGATCACTTATTCGTAAAGGGTTGCAGGTTCCTGTCGTCCTGTTGTAGGTTGGGGAAGTTCTGCTTTGCAGAACAAAAAAAGAGCATCGCTTTCGTTACTCTGATAATAAGCTCGGTACGATAAGCAATGCTCTTAAGTAAAGGCAGTTAGTCCTTTAGGCAGGAATAAAACTAAGTGCCATACTAGTGTTGATAACACAAAAGAGGAATTTTTGTCAAGAAATTTAAGTGAAGCTAAAAACAATTGTTTACATTGTCAGTAAAACATTTTTCACGGGGACGCAAAAGACGTAAAAAAATCGGTTCATAAAATGAGACGAGGTGGGAGTATTGGGCAGGTACTCTCACCTCTTCTGATCGTAGGAATCGATTTTACGGGGTAAATACTCTCACCTCTTCTGATCTTAGGACAATTTTGTGCTGGGCTAAATTTTTTTAGCAAATAAAATTCTTCCAGCGGCGGTTTGAATGACCCGAGACACAACAACATCAACGTCTTTTCCAACATCGTTGACACCATGCTCAACAACAATCATTGTTCCGTCGTCAAGGTAACCAACGCCTTGAGTTGGATCTTTACCCTGATGTAAAATTTTAACAGAAACCGCTTCGCCAGGCACCGCAGACACTTTGAGAGCTTGAGCTATGGCATTGACGTTGATTGCCAAAACACCCTGAATCGTTGCTTTTTTCTCCAAATTATAGTCGCAAGTGATAATTTTCCCTTTATACTGCTTTGCCAAGGCAATTAAGCGTTCATCCACCTCTTTTCTTTTTTGATCCTGCCTGTTGTCATAAGGCACCGTGGCAATTCGCAAACCCTTTGTTTTTTTGAGCGCTTCAAGTTTTTCAAGCCCTCTTCTTCCCCGCTCTTTTTTTACGACATCGTGTGAATCTGCAATATGTTTTAGCTCCAGAAGAATGGGTTCCGGAACAACAAACACATTGCTTAATAGCCCTTGCTTTATAACGTCAAAAATCCGCCCGTCAATAATTGCTGAAGTATCAAAAAAGATTGCATGCTCGATGTGCTTGTTTTTTATCTGCTTTTTTTTCTTTCCTCTACCGGGCATGTGCGGCAGTCGGGCAATAACGAGTTTTGCAACCTCTTCGGCAAACGCACTCAATACGTGAGACGGAAATCCTGGAAAGCCCGCCTGTTTTCCGCTTGTTACTTTTTTTTCGGTTTTTTTCATAGGCTGCTTAAACTATACTGCAAAGCAGTATATTTGCAAATTGAGATTTCATAGCAACCTAAACTTGCTAAAAAAGTTGCAAACCAAAGTACGATAAGCATACATAAGTTAGGCAAGTGAGAATAAGGCTTGTTGCAAAAGCTTATGTGTTTTAGCAGAGAATACATGCGCTGCCCCGAGTTTTTTTGCTTCTTTTATTCGCTTCTCAAGATTGGTTACTTCCCGTAGTTCTCCTAAAAGCCCTACTTCTGCAATGCCAACCGCATTAGAGATGGCGATATTTTTTAGACTTGAAAAAATTGCCATACAGATTCCTAAATCTGCGGCCGGATCACTGATACGCAATCCTCCGGCTACATTGACATAAACGTCCATTGCCGAAAGGTTAAGACTGCAATGCTTTTGCAGTACCGCAAGAAGAACCTCAAGCCTTCGCGGATCAACGCCGGACGCTACACGCCGCGGCAGCGGAAGTTTTGAGAATACGGCAAGCGCTTGAATTTCAACCAGAAACGCGCGTGACCCTTCGAGGGTGACAACAAGCACCGAACCCGAAACTTCCTTCTTGTCATGTTTTTGCACAAAAACCCCCTGCGGGTTTTGAACCTGCACTATACCAGTTTCATCCATTGTAAAAACTCCAACTTCGTCAACCGGCCCAAAACGGTTCTTTAAGCTTCGCAAAATGCGCGTACCTATCGAATTCTGTCCTTCGAGTAACAATACTACATCTACCATGTGCGACAACACCATAGGGCCTGCTACCATCCCTTCTTTCGTAACGTGTCCTACAAGGATGATTGGGATATTATTCTGCTTTGCCAAGCGTATAAACTCCCCTGTTGCAAACCTCACCTGCGAGACACTGCCTGACAGCCCTTCAAGATTTTCCGATTCCATTGTTTGAATGGAATCAACAATAGCAATATCCGGTATCTCTTGCTTTATAAGTAACGTAGCATTATCGGTATCGGTAAGAGAAACGAGCCGAAACGATGGAAGCGACAGATCACGCGTGAGTCGAGCTGCACGAAGTTTTATCTGATCTTCCGACTCTTCTCCACTTACATAGAGCACTTTTTTTTTCTGTTTGGCAAGGAACAAACCAAGTTGCAGCAAAAGTGTTGACTTACCAACTCCCGGGTCCCCTGCCAAAAGCATGACAGCGCCGTCAACAACCCCCCCACCTAATACGGTATCCAGTTCGGTGAAACCTGTTGTAAGACGAGGTGATTGTTTTGAGGATATTTCTGCGAGCGTTTTTGCGCTTATCTGAACATTTTTTGTTCCCTTATTTTTGATATTTGCCCCAAGCTTGTCGAATGGGTGATTTTTGAACTCTCGTAGGCTGTTCCAGCTGCCACACTCCGGGCACTTACCTAACCACTGGGAGGAAACATAACCGCACTCCTGACAGACAAAAGAGACTGTTTGTTTTTTCATAAAACAAAAAATCCGAAATCCTAAATCCGAAACTCGAAATAATATCAAAATTCTAATAACCAAAATTCAAAACGTACTTGAAGATTCGGATTTTTAAAATTTGAATTTATTTCGGATTTCGATATTCGAATTTCGAATTTATTATTTACCTGTATCCTATCGTTTTTCGCAAGAGCACCGGAACTAAAATAAGGCGGTGCTTTTGTATGTCAATTTGTGAAACTGTAGCGTTTACACTATCCCCTTCTTTGTAGGTAACAGTTGGTGGAATTTTTTCCTTACGTATAAACCCTTCTATACCTTCTGGAAGCGCAAGAACAACTCCCGCATTGTTTATATTTATCACCTGTCCTGTGACTTTTTGGTCGATTGTATGCTTTTTAAGCACCTTCTCGTATGGGTCTTCTGTTAGCCGCTTAATAGACAACTCAACTCGCTTTACTTCTTTGTCAAAGCGAAGAATAACTACTTCAACTCTTATGCCGGGAGAATATTCGGCGGGCACTTCGCTAAGTTTCTCCCAGGAAATTTCGGAAATGTGTATTAACCCATCTAGCTGGTTGTTTCCATGATGTATGAGAACAAATACTCCAAATGGTGTAACATTGGTTATTTCTGCGCTCAATTTTTGTCCAATCGTAAGTCCCGCAACCGCTTCTTCAAAATCAGCAATACCCATGGCTTTGCGCTGTGAGAAGATTACTTTTCGAAGTATCCGGTTAAGCTCGAGAATATATAGTGGAAATTTTTTGCCGATAAGGTTTGTCTGTTCGCCCTGAACTTCTCTAGTCGCTTGCTTAATTTGCGAATTTGGCAAAAACCCGGATGCTCCCCAATCTGCCTCAACAACAAAGCCGCCGCGAGTAACCTCGACAATCTGGCCATGCAGCGGTTCTTGCTTTTTTTGCTGCGCTAAAAGCTTTTCCCATGTCATATCTTCCATGTGTCTGCGAAGTGATACAACTGGATGCCCAAGATCTGATTCCGGCGAAAGAATAGAAACAGTAACAGTGTCGCCAAGTTTTACAAGCGAAAGAATGCTTCTAAGGATTTTTTTGTCTTTTTCTAAAACGACGGCTTCGGTTTTTGCGTTAATGTCAACGAGAATCTCTGCGGGCGTGAGTTTTGTAATGGTTCCGACGATACGCTCTCCGCGCTTGATTGTTGGCAGTGTTGTCGTAACGGACTTGAGCAACTGCGCCATTGAGGTCGCCCTTAAAGAAGGTTTACTTGTTGCGTGTCTCGTGTTGCGTGTTGCTTTTGTAACCACTCATTTCTTCCGCCTTTCTTTTCAGATTCCATCAATTATACCACTATCCCTCATCTGCTGCAAGCAAATCTTCAATCATTGTTTTATATGGCCTTTGAATTCTATGTCGTAAGTCAAACGACTTGCCTTTAAGTGCTGATCGCAGTATTCCCACTCCTTCCCCTTTGTACCCTACTCGTTTTGCCCATATGAGTAGCCTAAGTATAAAAGACATAGCCTTTTTTTGGTATTCTGTATACGAATAGACACCACCTCGTTCTAAATAAATATACCCTCCTCGAAATTCTCCAGCATAAATCACAAACTGCTTTGCTTCGGCAAACGAGATTTCGTCTGGCCGGTTTAATGGATTTTCAACCCACTGCATCATCTTTTCATATCTTTTGTCGCTTTTTTGAAACCCCGGCGCAAAAAGTGTGTCGAAGTCAGGTGTTTCACCCTCTGTAAGTAAACGCGCTGTTTCTTCTGCCGCATCATCAAGCTGCAATGCTCTGCTAACAAGATATGCAGCGGCGTTACAACGTTCATGCTGATGTTCACCCGCCCAGTCAACTGCAAACTCAAATAAAAGATCTTTAAACCTAGTATGAAAGTCAATACTATCAGTAATAATTCTTTGTCGTATTATTTGTGGCGCTTTAAGTTTTGCCATGCTGTTTTGTATAAAATCTATATCTAATACTTGATTGAGTCTTGCTGCTCGCTGTATAGTCGCTTCTTTTAGTCTCCTAATAACGTCCTCTACATCGGCAAAAAACTGCTCAGGGTTTTGTTTCACGTCTGGCAACGTTATTGGTGTATATCCTTTTCCCTCTTCATACTGCAGCATCTCCCTTACTTTATCCCTTGCAGGGTTATAGTTTTGGCTATCAATCTGTGCAACGGCAAATATAAAATCTTGCCAGTCATAGGATTCTTTTTCTACATCTCCCTTTGGGAGGGCCTCATTGTAGGCCTTTCTCCATGCTCGTATATCGGCAACAGTAAACTCTCCAGGCGGAATAAACGCATTAATCAAATAGCCTCGCTCTGGAGTTAAAAACTCAACAACTGTAACTATGTCAAAAGGGTCAACCCCAGCTTTTTTCAACTCCTCAAACCTATCTTCTATATACCGCATCTTCTGCTTTACAATCGCTCTTTCAAAGAAAATGCTGTATCGAAACGGCAAGCCAGCGAAAACATCGCTTGGGATAGCCTGCTCGAGTATGGAAAGATATTTTGCAAAATGATCATAGTAGTGTTTGCCATTACCCCAAAACTGATCAAATACGCCTTCTCCCTCAATTGCAGATGCTGCAAGCTCTGTAAGAAAGTCATGGAGATAAGAATAGGTAACGCCTTGTACTAATGCGGTAAATGCGGTTTCATTATTGTCTGAAACTGCGGCTTGCGCCTCCTTTAGCAGGCCATGGTCTTTTCGGTCTTCTTGTCGTTGTTTTTTATTAGCCACATGTGCCGGACGAAGAAACCTAGGGTGGAGATAACCATATTGTATATGGAGATTTTCATGATCAGGTGTTGAAGATCGTGCTTTTTTGGCATCAACGATTGCATATGGAAGCGAATGTCCATGCAAGTCTAAAACAAACATTTCATTGGTAAAGCCAACTGCAGGAACTTGCTTATCTTGTATTGTTACATCCTCACGCCATAACGTAGAAAAAGTTGCTGAATCTACCTTAATTGATATTGAAGTAGGATGAATTTCAATCCCAGCAACGTTCTCTTCGCTACAACCAATAGCAGAAGCGACTATCCTGTAAAACGTACCTTGGTCTTGTTTGTATAACGAACGAGCATAAGTAGCTGCCCGATTATGCGCAATAAACGCATTAAATGGTTCCCCTAAAAGCTCTGATTGCTGCCGCGACAATATGTAGTGATGTTTATTTAACACGTCCACTACTGTACCTAGTGTGAAATCGCGGGCAAAATGCTCTTGAGCAACTTTTTCCCTAAGGCTACGGATAACCGCAGGTCCCTTTTTAATTTTCCCAATTGTCGCTTGTCGAAGTCGTTCTGACACAGAGAGCAATTATACCAAACTAAGAGTTATAGTTCAAGCTATAGGACTATTTTGTGTAACTGTTCCCATCTTATACCCGCACTCTTCGTAAGCAAAGTTACACAATCAATGTAGGTAGCATTACAGACAAGAAAAACACAAAGGAATACTCTTAGGGTGGAAAGAATTACCGTATACTCTGCGCGTATGGTCGAGCTTTCCTGGCACGTTGACAATTTTTGTTCTTAGAGTTTGCTTCTGCAAAATGTAAGGGATGGCCAGAAGAGAGAATGAGGGTTTTCCTCATACCCTTTTTTGGCCCATCTCTTCGCCTGTTTGAGATTTTCAAGACCGGTTCTTGAATGTTCCAAACTGGAGCAGAGGCGCTAGAGACAACATCTCTCTTACGAGGTAACACCGTGAACTCACCGAAGTACTGGCTTGGTGTAGTGCTGCACGGGCTTGTGGTGATTGAAGGACTTGCGGTGCTCGCGTTCGTCTACGCTGCACTTCCGTCATTCATCGCAGTCTTCTTGTCAGCATTGATCACCGGAATCGTTCTCGACACCGTTGCCGACCGTGCATACTTTAACAACGAGAAGTACCTGCTACGGGCATTTGCGATAACGGTGTTTATCACCATTATCCAGCAGGGGGCCGCCTTGGCCAACATCGCCCTGCTGCCGTGGCTTCAGTATGTAGCCATCGCGGCAATCGCGTACCTTCTCTGGGACGGTCTTATTGGTCAAGCCCTAAAGGCCGGCCAGGAAGACGCGCTGCGAGCTGCGCACGGGTAAATACACCGCTAGTCTGAACCCTTCGGGAGAGATGTCTTCTCTGCTCCAGGGACATTTCTCCCGGAAAGGAGATCAAAAGCCACGTCAAACGTGGCGAAGCAGTGGGAAAAATGAAATCTAAAAAGAAAAATCGAAAGAAAAGAACATGTAACTGCTGTGCCGTTTATCGGCCGTTGCAGAATGCCGCAATCTTTGTTGCATGTTCCAAAAGCGCGTTTAGCGCGCAACTTTCAAACCCCCACTGCTTTTTTTGTGGCGTTTAGTACTTTTCTCTGCGGCGTCTAAAATAAACAACTGCTATTGTGATAGCCGCTGCTCCAGCAGCGGCAGAGGCTCCGACAGCAACTCTCCTAATATCCATTTTTCCTCTTGCTCTTGCAATTCTGGCCATTACTCCTTTTTCTCCAATATCCCATAATATCTTTACTCCTTGAGATTCTAGAAAATCAAAACTCTGTCGTAATAATACCGGTTTATCAAGATGATCATATAACTCTTCTCTAATTTCCTCTGGTGTTTGTATAGGCAGTGCTGTCGTATTTGCAATAACAGGAACCCTAGTCTTGCGAAAACGCGTCTTCATCAGTTTTAGCTTGAAATCGCGGTCTGCACGGTCATTAGTCATATACGGCGAATGGAATGCGCCAGAAACATCAATGTCAACAAATGCAAATCCCAAGTCATTACGCGCCTGTTCAACATCTTCGTATCCCTCTTCTTGTGCCCAATTTTGCAACCATTCTTCATACTCTTGTTTCATTTCTGCAATATTGGCTTTTGTGGCTCCAGCGACAAATTGCGATTCATTAATATCTGCCTCTAAGTACCTCCCTAAATCGTTATTGGTAAAACGTTCCCTAAGTTCTTCAAAAGCCGCTTTCTGTTTTTCAGAAATTGTCTGCCCATCTTTTAGACGAATTAGGAATGCAAAAAGACCTGTTTCTACTAAATCGCATGCTTTTTGCATTGATTCTGCACGAGCTTTGATTAAAAATAAGGCATCTTTAAACGAATGGAATGCGCCAGCAGCGTATAACGCATTATAAATTCCCAAACTGTTGCCAAGATAGAATGGCGGAGTTACCGGATTTTGTTTCGCAAGCACTAACCTTCGTGCCTCGCTATGAACAAAAATCGCCGGCTGTGCCCAGAGCGTTTTACTTAAGTCTTCTTCTGTTAGACCTAAAAGTGAACGGCCAAAAACTTCTTCGGCTTCTCTGTAGAGCGTCTGCACTTCCGAATTATCATCAGTACATAACTCTTTTCCCATACCAACATATTGTGTACCCTGCCCAGGGAACATAATCACTGTACTTCTTTTGCCTTCTTTATCTGTATAGAATTTAACCTCCTCAATAGGAGGTGTATATAATACTTCTGCTCTTGGTGGCATAAGATTGGGGCAGGGGTAAACGGTATTATAGCTTAAGCTTATCCCGATATGCAAACCTTTGTTTGTGTTATAATACGGCCGTGGGCGAACAAAGCGCAAGAATTCTTGCCCGACTTTTAAGAATCTGGGAACCCCCTGATTTCATTCCCTTTTTTTCCAAAACTACCAACCGTCCACCCCACCGCATTAAAAAGGGAACGATTTTATTTAATGAAGGAGATCCGCTCGAACGCTTGTATCTTATTAAAGAAGGATTTGTCAAGCTGTACCGTCTCTCAGAAGAAGGCAGGGAAACAACCAGCTACCTTTTTGGTCCTGGCTACGTCTTAGGGCTTCGGGCATTAACACTTCCGGACAAATGCGCGCGGCACAATGCCGAGGCAATTACCGATTTAGAGGTTATGACTATGTCTCACAAGGAATACTTTGAGGCCGTCTCCTCCCACCCTGAATACCTGCTTGATCTAATGTACATTTTTATAGACAGGCTTAACTATACGGAGCGCAAACTAGAGGGATTTATCTCCACCGATGTAACTGCGCGCGTGGCAAACTTCCTTGCCGATTTGGTTTCGCGCTTTTGCTTGCCTCGCCAACAGGCGGGTAGAAAACAAAAAAACGGCGGGGCTGTTCTTCCTATACTGCTCACCCACCAACGCATCGCAGAATTGGTTGGATCTTTTAGGGAAACTGTGACTATTGCATTGAATAAATTAGAAAAAGAGGGCATTATTAAGACAAAGAAAGGACACATTAGCGTAACTAATCTAAAACAGCTTAAAGAACTCGCTTCCGGCAAGAAAACGCAATAAAACCACTTTGTTTTTATTGCTGATTTGTCTTACAATAAAACTTTGGGCTTCCCGTTTCTAAATTCGCACAAACTATCCAGCCATTTTTAGCAAAACCTGGAGTACCCCAGGCTCCAGATGCAGAAAGATGGAAATCCGGATAGTCCTGATTTGTACAATAATATGGCCCAGCCCCAGGAAGAGTAGGATTCTTCATGCAATACCAACACCTATTTTTTAGAGTTCCATCTTCTCCACCAGTACCGCAACCAGTTCTACTATAATTCCCTAGACCAGAACCAAGTGGGTCATACGGAATAGCTCCCGAAGAAAACCAGTTCCCAAGGGGTGTTTGGTACTGTGTGGCACTTTTATTTACCTCCAGTGCTTTGGCAATAGCATCAATGTCTCCCTTTCTACGCGCATCTCTTGCCATTTTCTGTATGCTGCCAAAGATTTCAAGGCCAATGGTAGATAACACTGCAACAATTGCAATACCAACCAAGAGCTCAATTAGAGTGAAGCCCAAGTTCCTCATATCTTTACTATACCATACTTGGTAATTTCCACAAAAAAATCCCGGCGGTGAGGTATTTTCACTGGGCAAATGGCCCAATTATCGTCCCCGCTGAGGCGTTTGACTTCCGAGTTCGGAATGGCCCGCTTCGCCGATTGCTCAGCGAGGCGAGGATCGGGTCGTGCCACCTCGCTTAAACCACCGGGAAAATTTTTTTGACTCCTTGAAAGTGAAGAGAAATAAAAAGATCTTTTAAAAAATCTACTACTTGACCATTAGTACGGGTAGGCTTAAAGCTTTGCAACTCTTCCACCGCCCGCCTATCTTCTGCAAAGCAGAATTGCTTCTACCTTACAGAATCCTCCTTTGGAGGAACCATGTAGTCTACATGGGGTCTTCCTCCGACTTGCGTCGGAGAGGAAATCTTATCTTAGGGACTGCTTCCCACTTAGATGCTTTCAGCGGTTATCAGTTGGGAATATAGCTACCCAGCAATGCCGTTTTTACGACAACTGGCACACCAGGGATTCCCCCACAGAGGTCCTCTCGTACTGTCTGCGGCTCCCTTCAAATTTCCGTCGGATATGCAGGATAGAGACCGAACTGACTCACGTCGTTCTTAACCCAGCTCGCGTACCGCTTTAACCGGCGAACAGCCGGACCCTTGGAAGCTTCTCCACCTCCAGGATGCGATGAGCCGACATCGCTGTCGTTCTGCATTGCAGAATTCAATTGAGATCTGCTTTGCATGATCTTTTGTTTCCAAAAGATTTGACTATACCTTCACCCCGATTATATCGGGGGCTAGCCGTATGATAGATATTCAAAGTTATCTATCTCAGTCCGACGTTACATCGGACATCAGTCGATACAGGGTCATGACGGAAGTTTATAGTAAAATTGTGGAAGCAAATAAGGCTTAATCAAAACAACAAACTTTTCAATACTGCTTACTCTTATTCGAATACGAGAGTATATTTTGTCTTTATTGAGTGTTGTCTCAATACCCCATTGCTCATACAACATTCTACGTAACAACTCTTGTTCTTCTAGAGAAAACTGCTGTGTATTGAGATAAATAGAAGTTCTGCTTTTGCTTCCATCATCCATAAACCATACAGCTAAAACTAAAGGAGAAAGCGTAATCTTTATTGGCAATTTTTTCTTCCCTTGTGGAAAGAATTGATAGTAAAGGCTAGTAAAAATGGGTAGACTTCTCGTTGTAAAACGATAGGCTATTCTTTTTCCATTACCTTTACGCACTTTTGGTTCTGTACCAACAAATTGTTTAAGACTAGCATACAGCCAGTCTACCAACTCCTTTTGCTCGACGCTGTGATTTATCTCTAAAAGAGCATTCGTTTTTATTCTCATTGTTCCATCGCCTAATAGACAACCAACAATGATTTGCTTTTGCTCTTCCGTTAGACTTCCCTCGGTGTTCTCCGCTGGCACCAACATAAGAAAAGTATGACTTATTTTCTCAACTTGAGTCAACTTAGGAATTCACCGATTTGAGCTAGTAAATTTTTATTCTTCAGAAGATGGTCTAATTCTTTACTGAAGAACCAGACTTACAGATTACTCTATAGGCGCCCCGATGTATATTACATAAGGTGCCAAACCGCCTCGTCGCTGTGGACGCTTGGAAGCGATCAGCCTGTTATCCCCGGGGTAGCTTATATCCGTTAAGCTCCGCCCTTACCACTAAGAAGCGGAGGATCACTAACACCTGCTTTCGCATCTGCTCGACTTGTAGGTCTCGCAGTCAAGCTGGCTTATGCGTTTGCACTATCACTTCGATTTCCATCCGAAGCTAGCCAACCTTTGTACAACTCCGTTGCGCTGTAGGAGTCAACCTCCCCAGTTAAACTGCCCACCAGACACTGTCCCTTAGCCACATATTTAAGTGGCAGTAAAGTAATGATTGTTTACTTTCAAGAGAGGTATTTCACTGTTCACCCGATACTACATTCTGCTCACAAACGCTCCGCGAAAATCCGCTCTTATCTGCGTAATCAAAGTCGTGATTACACTGATTTGTTGCGGATTACCACAGATACTTATGAACACAATGTAGCACCGAGTGTCCCTCCTATTCTCAACATAAAAAATAAACGCTCAAATGCCAAGCTACAGTAAAGCTCCCGGGGTCTTTTTGTCCATGCATATCTAGGCCGCGTCTTCACGGCCATCTCAATTTCGCCGGGTAGATGATCAAGACAGTTACTCAGTCGTTCTACCTTTCGTGCGGGTCGGAACTTACCCGACAAGGAACTTCGCTCGTACTATAGATTGTATGCCTATATTTGGACTATATCTTGCCCGCATTACTACGGGGTCTGACGTGTAGTCTCTGAGGATTCCAAGCCAAATTTTTAATTTACAATTTTTAATTTTTAATGAATTTTCAATGACCTAATTTTTAATGTTTTAAACATTTGAAAATTGAGATTTGATTGAAAATTGCAAATTTCGAATTGAAAATTATTGGCCTAGTCTTTCCTGCTGATTATCTCTACCAGAAACATTTTTACTTGGCATGATCTATGTAAAAATCATACCATAGTAGTTCTGGAGTTACAAGACGTTCCAGCATATAGTCAGATTTTCATCGTGCATCTCGGCAGATACATTCGACGGAGGGTTCTTCCGCCAGTTGGCGGATATACCTCACTATGGCAGCGGCCTTTTGGCTCAACCATAGAACAGTTATAGTTACTGCTGCCGTTCACCGGAGCTTATGCCACGAGCTTCTGAAACTACATCCTGATCATAATCTGTGGAATCCGTTACTAATCTGTGTTAATCCTGGCTTTGATTACACGGATTTGGTGCGGATTAAACTGATTACGAACAAAATGTAGTTCCAGTTACCCACGGCATTTAACTTACCGGCACTGGGCAGGTGTCAGCCCCTATACGTTGCCTTTCGGCTTTGCAGGGACCTGTGTTTTAGATAAACAGTCGCTAAGTAATCTTTTGCTGCGGCCAGGTACAGGATTGCACCTGGCAGGGCATCTCCCAAAGGTTACGCCCAGCTTTTTTGCCGAGTTCCTTGATCATCTGTCTCCCGTTCGCCTTAGTCTACTCGACCAACCCACCTGTGTCGGTTTACGGTACGGTAAAACATGCATTTTACTCGCGCCCTGCGCGAGAAAATCCGAAATTCTAAATCCGAAATACGAAACAAATCTTAAATGTTCAAATTTCGAATGTTTAAAACATTTTGAAAATTTGTATTTTGCTATTGTTTCGAATTTCGATATTCGTGCTTCGAATTTCCTTGTGCAGAGCACAAGTATAATGAGGCTTTTCTTGGAAACTGAAAGAGACCAAATTGTTCTCCTTTGACAGAAAACTCTCCATCGCAGCTTGATTAATCAGACTAACGGATTTACCGGTTACTCCTATCTTACTGCTTAGACCCCGCCAGAGGCGGGACTCGGTGCTTCCACTTTCGTTACCCCCTTACTGTATGCACATTCTGTAGTCGAATCTCAACGACTTGCCCGTCAGGTTATCCCTTTTTAACAAGGGGCACCCTTAGGACCGACTAACCCTCCGCTGATTTACATAGCGGAGGAAACCTTGGGTTTTCGGCGGTCCGATATCTCATCGGACTTACGCTACTCATTCCGGCATTCTCACTTCTTTGCGCTCCAGTCCGATTTACATCGGACATTCACTGCTTTTGCCACGTTTTACGTGGCGCAAAGAACGCTCCCCTACCACTCGCCCGCAGGGCGAGAATCTCAAATAATTACCAATTTCAAATTTCCAATATCCAATCATTGGATATTTGGTATTTGAAATTTGACATTTGAAATTCTTGTCCTACGGACAAGTCTCCGTCTTCGGTAAAAAGCTTAATCCTCGATACATTTTCGGCGCCAGTTTCCATCCACCAGTGAGCTGTTACGCTTTCTTTAAAGGATGGCTGCTTCTAAGCCAACCTCCTGGGTGTCTTTGGATACTGACTTCCTTATCAACTTAGCTTTTATTTAGAGACCTTAGACGGGAGTCTGGGTTGTTTCCCTCTCGACTTATCAGCTTAGCCCGACAAGTCTGACTAGCGCGCCAAAATTCTTGGCATTCTGAGTTTGATTAGACTCGACACCTTGCGGCGCCGAAGACCATTCAGTGCTTTACCTCCAAGAAATGTACGCAACCGCTATACCTAAATATATTTCGGGGAGAACCAGCTATCTCCGGGTTCGTTTGGCATATTGCCTCTAACCTTAAGTCATCTCAACCCATTGCTGCGGATACGAGTGCGGGCCTCCCTCCGATTTTCATCGGAGTTCACCCTGCTCAGGGTTAGCTCACCCGGTTTCGGGTCGTCCGATGGCTGCTAAATAGCCCAGTTAGGGCTCGCTTTCACTTTGCTTTCGCCAGCTTAGCTGGCTTAAACTAACGCAGACGCATCGGACACTCACCGGATCATTCTTCAATAGGCACGGCATCAGCCTGAAAGTGAATACTGTCAACCAAACAGCTTATTGTATTAATATTAATCTGTTAACTAATCTTTCACCTCGCTAAAATCACGAAAATTTGCGAATTTCGCGAAATAATTCGCGTCTTTCGTGAGAACAAAGAAACATTAACAAAGAAACTATAACAAAATATGCAGCTGATTAACACTGTTCACTCTCAAGCCTCTGCCTGCTTGTTAGCCGACAATTTCAGATCTATTTCATTCCCCTCCCGGGGTGCTTTTCACCTTTCCCTCGCGGTACTCGTTCACTATCGGTAGACTTTGGTATTTAGCCTTGGAGTGTGGTCACCCCAGATTCCCACAGGATAGCGTGTCCCGTGGTACTTAGGAACAGACTATCGGCGCTTTTGATTTCGCATACGAGCTTTTCACTCTCTTTGAGGGACTATTCCGAGTCCTTCTGCTACCAAAAACGCATCGAATGTCGTCTGCCCTGCAACCCTCGTGCTCTGCACGAGAAATCCGAATATCAAATATCGAAATTCGAAATAATTTTCAAAATTCAAATTTTCAAATATCAAAACGTTTTAAACTTTTGTATTTTGGTCATTTGGATTTGTTTCGTATTTCGGATTTCGTGCTTCGAATTTCCTTGTGCAGAGCACAAGTTTAGACTGTTCCCTGTTCGCTCGCCGCTACTTAGGGAATCTCTGTCTCATGCTCCGCATGAGAACGCGAAAATCACTAAATTGCTATACTGCTTACTTTCTTTTCGTGTATTTCGTGAACGAGTAAAACTTTTCAAGTAGTACCCAACTCACGAATTATCACGAAAAAACCTGTAAAACAAGCATGTAAATTCGTGTCTTTCGCGTCTTATGCGAAGCATAAGGTTCGATTTCTTTTCCTGGCGTTACTTAGATGTTTCAGTTCACGCCGTGCCCCGCCTGCTCGCTATACAGTTTCTTGCGAAACTGTTTTTACGACAGGCTGGCCGACTTGCGTCGGCCGGGTTGCCCCATTCGGAAACCGCCGGATCAAAAGTTGTTGACACCTCCCCGACGAGTATCGCTGCCTACAGCGTCCTTCCTCGGCCAAAGCCTCCTAGGCATCCATTATCGGCATTATGAGTAGATCTTTATTTATATAAAAAGACCCTATTGTTCTCTTCACTTGTCAAAGAGCCAAATCTTTATGCTTTCGAATAAACCCTCCCTTACTGGGGGGGCTTGTTCCAAAACACAATCTGTGCTTGCACTGAACGAAGCGAAGTGGACCCGAGGGGACTCGAACCCCTTACCTCCTCGTTGCAAACGAGGCGTTCAACCTGCTAAACTTCGGGCCCGAAGTTTTCCCTGCGAGTTCCACAATAAACTACAAACAAACTAACCGTGAATTGATCAAAGAGGAACCGTTTTACGAAGAAAATCCAAGAACCCCAAAGGGGTTTACAGATGCTGCTTGATTTGGTTTCGACATAAAACGATTCGCTATCATATATCTCCCTAAAGTAAGCTCGGAGATAATGGTACGGATTATAGTACCACAGCAAATTCAGCCTGTCAACCCGCAAAACAATTGGAATGAACTCACACTTCTGCTATGAAGTTAAGAGCAAGCGGCATTGTTGAAGAGGGTTAAGGTTTTGCAGTTGCCAGGTATCAAAGAGTGAAGTAAGGATTGCTTTTGTCTCTGAGCCTTTTGGTGTTTTTGTTCC
>JACQKQ010000010.1 GCA_016204465.1 Candidatus Levyibacteriota bacterium | reverse complement strand
TTTTTGTTCTACTTACCAAATGTATTTGTTGCGGCAATAATTGCTTTAGTTGGGTTTGTATTTGCACGGCTTTCTCACGACGTTGTCTTAGCATCGATACGAGGCGTTTCGCCAGATACCGCACAAACGATAGCATCTGTTGCTCGGTGGGCTGTAACAGTCTTTGTGTTGCTAGCTGTCTTAAATCAACTTGGCGTTGCTAGCGATCTTATCAGGATTCTCTTTACCGGATTTGTCGCAATGATCGCGGTAGCAGGTGGAATCGCATTTGGTCTCGGTGGACAAGGCGCAGCAAAAGACACAATTGATGCACTTCGTAAGAGGCTTAAGTAGTCTTTTGAGCATCCGCACAAGACTCTCCGAAGATATCTTCGGAAGTTTATGTTGAGTTTTAGTCCGTTTTAATCTATAATTGTCTCGCATTGGCCCCATCGTCTAGAGGCCCAGGACAGCGGGTTTTCAGCCCGTTAACATCGGTTCGAATCCGATTGGGGTCACTTCGGCAAGCTCAGTGCTAGCACTGAATGCAACTGAAGTGCAAGCACTTCTATGAAAGCAGGTACGCTTTGGCTAGTTTACATGCTTCTTTGCGATCAGAAAACTTTTTATATTGGTATTTCTGACGACATTAAAAACAGATACCTTCAGCACAAAAACAAATTGAACATCTCGACAAAGAAGTTTTCTGATATAAGACTTGTCTATGCTGAAAGATACTCTAATAAATACGAAGCGGCAAGCCGAGAACAACAATTGAAGGGATGGTCACATGCAAAGAAGCAGATGCTAATCAACGGTAAGCTTGGAATTAACACTTGTACTGGATTTGCCGAAGACCTCCTTAGGGATTTAACTTTGTGAGTTTACCCTGAACGAAGCTGAAGGGAATCCGGGTGGGGTCACATTAAGAAACAAAACGCGTTTTGCCAAAATTGCGTGTATTTCCCCTTCAATTTCAACCTCTGATAGAGTACAATAAGTAGCTACCTATGAAGCTCTACAATACGCTTACCCAAACGATTGAACCGTTTAAGCCGCAAAACCCGCCAAACGTCACTATGTACGTGTGCGGAATAACACCCTACGATACAGCACACCTTGGACACGCATTTACGTATGTGCATTTTGACGTACTCTACCGCTTCTTGCAATACAAAAAATATAAAGTTATCTACACCCAAAACGTAACAGACATTAATGACCGCGACAAAGATATTTTAGCACGCGCAAAAGAACAAAACGTGCCGTGGAACAAGCTTGCCAACTATTGGACAAAGCGTTTTTTGGATAACATGAAGGCTCTAAATTGGCAAATGCCAACGCAGTATTTAAAGGCTTCCGAACAAATCGCTTCTATGATTGCCATTATCGAAGCGCTACTTAAAAACGGCTACGCGTATCAAAATGAAGGCAACGTATTTCTCGATGTCACAAAAGTAAGCGATTTCGGAAAATTATCAAGGCTGACACAAGTACAAATGGTAGAAAAAGCAAAAGAGTTTGAAGAGGATTTGGATAACCCGCTTAAGAGACATAAACTTGATATCACGCTTTGGCGTTCTGCTTTGCAGAATCAACCAGCCCATATCCCCTCGTTTGATAGCACGCTTGGAAAGGGTAGACCAGGATGGCATATTGAATGTAGCGCAATGGCTATATCATCGCTTGGAGAGCAAATAGACATTCATGGGGGTGGTCAAGATTTAATATACCCCCATCATGAGAGCGAAATCGCGCAAAGTGAAGCTGCAACTGGTAAAATTCCATTTGTCAAATACTGGCTGCATACCGGTACTGTTATGTACAAAGGCAAAAAAATGTCAAAATCCTTGGGTAATTTGGTGCTTGTTGCAGACTTACTCAAAAAATATTCTCCTAACGTCATTCGTTTTGTTCTTCTATTACATCACTACAGAAGCGCCTGGGAGTTTAATCAGCAAGAGTTTGATAAAGCGCAAGAATCTATTGATAAACTTTCGAAGTCGAATAAAATTGAAGGAACTTCGTTCACGAAATATTTAGATGATGACATGAATACACCTTTGCTGATTAGTGAAATAATTAAAATAAACGACGAAAAAGGTGTAGTTGAAAAAGATGCCGTTTATGTGCTTGGATTAAACGTATGAAAAAAATATTTTTTGTCTTTCTTGTTTCTTATTTCTTGTTTCTTTTTTTTGCTGATAAAGCAAATGCTGCCTATGATCCATTGGCTGTCCCAAACAACAAAGTCGGCATTCACATTCTCTTTCCCCAAGAAATAAACGACGCGGCAGCCCTTGTCAACGAAAACGGAGATTGGGGATATGTTACTATTCCGATTCAGGCAGGCGACAAAGATTTAGAAAAATGGCAAAAGTTCATGGATTCTGCAAAGCAAAACCATGTAATTCCTATTGTTCGCATTGCAACAGAGGGTGATTATTTTAATACGAAAGTATGGCGGCAGCCGACAGCTTCGGATGTGCTAGACTTTGCAAACTTCCTCAACTCATTAATCTGGCCTGTGGAGAATCAATATGTTGTAATCTTCAACGAGGTTAACCGCGCAGACGAATGGGGTGGCAGTGTAAATCCAGAAGCGTACGCTGATCTACTTGAATACGCGACTATAGTATTTAAAAACAAGAGCAAGGATTTTTTTATCCTCGCAGCCGGCCTTGATAATGCAGCAGCTACAGTAAAAGAAGAATCAATGGACCAATACGCTTTCATGCAATCTGTTGAAAATGCGGTACCTGGCGTATTCTCGCACATTGATGGGATTGCCAGCCATTCCTATCCAAACCCCGGGTTTTCGCAACCACCAAGCAAGCTAACTCCCCAAAGCATCGCAAGCTTTAAATACGAAAAAGCATTGGCCGAGGAATTTGCTAAAAAACCACTGCCAATTTTTATTACAGAAACGGGCTGGCGAAGCGACGTATTGCCACATGAGATAATCGGATCCCACTATAGGCAGGCCTTTGAGTCTGTGTGGAACGAACCAAGTATTGTTGCAATAACACCCTTTCTTTTACGAGCAGGAGACGGTACTTTTAGGTTTTTTAGCTTTATAGACGACAGCGGACAAAAGACACAAGCGTACGATACAATCCATAATCTAGTAAAATCACAAGGCTTACCAATAATCTCAAAAGACCCACGAATCCTAGGAACAAAAACTCACACAGCTATTATAGAAAAGCAGTTTACGCAAGCAAGCCTTACGTCGCACAATACAGAAGAAATACCTTCCGCCGTTAAGCAATTGGTTAAATGGTTGCTGAAATTATAAGGAAATTGTGCTATAATAAGAATCCCTTATGACAGAAATAAAAGACTCAATAGACGTTGCACCGCTTGGGGCACTTATCTTCCAGAGTATAACACACGGGCAATTGACATTTTTTGATATCATATTGCATATAAAATCATTCTTAGAAGAAAATCCGCAAGCTGAATACAGTTTAGTTATCGGTACTGACTCGCAAGAGCGAAAAAAAGACAACAAAAGATTTGCGCATCTTGTTACCGCAGTCGTTGTACATCGAAAAGGACATGGTGGAAAATACTTTTGGCATAAGGAGAAACCTGTAGAGATTCACTCTCTTAGGGAGAAGATTTACGCAGAAACCCTTGCTTCACTTGATCTTGCACGAACGTTCGTGCCGATCTTAAAAAATCACCTTAACGGCCATTCGCTGCGGTTTCACCTGGAAATTCATGTTGACGTTGGCGAATTCGGAGACACACGGGAAATGATTAAAGAAATCGTTGGCATGGTAACAGGCAATGGATTTGTCGCCAAAACTAAACCCGAAGCGTATGGCGCGTCGTATGTTGCGGACAAACACACGTAAACAAAAGGCAAAATCATCATGCGGACAACAAAGAGATTAGAATGGCAAGAAGCAACTGAGATTAAAAAGGACGTTGAGGAGATTTTACAAGTACTTAATCTTCCCCACATAGAAATTGACAGACTTTTCTTTTTTCGAACACATGGATCAAAGTCCCGTTCTTATGCCCGTATTTGGTCGTTTCCCAAAATCTTCCAACTTGCCCTTGGCGTTAAACCTGCATACGTTATCGAAGTCTTGGCAAAATACTACGATAAACTAAGTACTGACGAGCAAAAAAAGGTCCTAATCCATGAACTTTTGCACATTCCAAAAAACTTTTCAGGAGCACTCCTTCCCCACCGAAGCCGCGGAAAACGATTAGGACATGAGGTGAATAGATTGTTTAAGGAATTTAAAAAAATGTCTGCAAAATAAATTAAAAATTCAAGTATGATCACAATTTTCCACGGTAACAACATCGAAAGCTCCAGAAACGCTTACACGAAAGAGAAAGGAAAACACTCTAATGCAATTGTATTCGATGGTAAAGTCGTAACTTTAACCGATCTTATTCAAGCAATTGATAGCGGAGGATTGTTTTCTGAAGAAAAAGTTGTAGTTATTGAAGAACTTTTTGCTAGAAAATCAAGCAGCGAACTTAATGCCCTTATTAGTTTTATTGTCAAAACAAGTTCACACATGCTCTTTTGGGAAGGCAAAGAGTTGACGAAAAAGCAGCTATCGTCTCTTCCAGAAGCCAAAATTGAAACTCATAGCTACCCAAAAGTTCTTTTCCAATTTTTAGATAGCATTGCGCCGAAAAACAGAAACTCACTAATGCTCTTCCATGAATTGCTTCGTTCAACGCCTACAGAACTAATTTTCTTTATGCTCGTTCGGCACTTTCGAATGCTGCTAGCATTTTCTGACAAAATAACGGCAAACATAGACGAAGTAGCAAAACTTGCTACTTGGCAAAAAACAAAATTGCAGCGGCAAGCAAGTAGGTTTTCTAAACATCAACTGACATCCTTGTATAAAAATCTTTACTACATTGACGATGCGACAAAAACCGGTAAGTCTCCCCTTTCTCTAACGGCATCAATTGACTTTTTTTTGGTCGGTTTGTAAGATACAACTATGCCAGTGCTCAAAAAGACAATGTTTCGCGAGTACGATCTTAGGGGCCGCGAAACAGATGAAGAGATCAACGATTCCTCCATGTACTACATTGGCCGTGGCTTTGGGACATTCTTAGCAAAGCAAATTATCAAAGAAGCCGTTGTTGGACACGATGCAAGATCTACTTCGGAGAATTTCCACGCAAATATCATTAAGGGGCTTATTGAATGCGGAATAAATGTTATTGATATTGGTACAGTGACAACTCCGATGAGCTACTGGGCGCAGTACTATTTTAAGGTTAAAGGTTTAGTGATGGTAACTGCGAGCCACAATCCAGCAGGCTGGAACGGCGTCAAGCTTGGGTCTGATTTGTCCTATACGCTTTTAACAAAAGAGCTCCAGGAGGTATACGATACAATTGCAAAGGAAAAATTTGCAAGTGGCAAGGGCAATGTTCGAAAAGAAAACATAAAGGAAGCGTACATGAGCGACCTTCTTATACGAGCCACTATCACCAAAAAGTTTAAAATTTTAGTTAACACCGGCAACGGAACAGCAGGACTTTTTGCTCCGGAAATTTTGCGGAGAGCCGGCAATGACGTTGTTGAACACTTTACCAACGTCGACCCCGCATATCCAAATTACACTCCCAATCCTGACGGTACTGCAATGATGGAGGACACAGGAGCGCAAACGGTTGTCAATAAATGTGATTTTGGTTTTGCCTTTGATGGCGATGGCGACCGCTTGGGACTCGTTGATGAAAAAGGCCAGATTGTATGGCCGGATCGCTACGAAATTCTACTTTCGCGATTAGTTTTGAAAAAACACCCTGGCGCAAAAATTGTGTTCGACGTGAAGGTTTCCGAAGCATTACCTGAGGATATCAAAGCGCATGGCGGAATACCCATTATGTGGAAAACAGGCCACTCGCACATTAAGGCAAAGCTAAAAGAAGAAAACGCAGCGTTGGCTGGCGAAATGAGCGGCCACGTTTTTTTTGTCGAAGATTTCTATGGATTTGATGACGGCATTTTTGCAAGTCTTAAGCTTTTGGAATATCTTTCCACACAGAATAAACCATTGTCAGATGTAATTAGTCAAACACCTTATTATCTTTCTACACCAACGATTCAGTTAAAAACAACTGATGAAGACAAATACAACGTTGTAGAAGCTCTTACAAAGGAATTTAAAGACGAAGGCTACAGAGTTGTGGACATCAACGGCGCCCGTGTGTACATGGACAATGGCTGGGGATTAGTGCGAGCGTCGTCCAACACTCCAACGCTTGTGTTGAGGTTTGAAGCAAAAACGAAAAAAGAATTAGAGAAAATCCAGGCAATCTTCAACGAGAAGCTAAATAAATTCCCTGTAGTGAGTAAAAATTGGGACATGTCCGGCCACTAGCTTTGCAAGGCGAGGCCTTGCGAGGCTAAAACGTATGTCTGAAGAATTAAAAACCGCAATTGAAGCAGCTAGGGCTGGAGCAAAATCTGCTCTCAAATACTTCGAAAATCTTCCCCCTGTAATCATAAAGCCAGATAATACTCCGGTTACAAAAGCTGATAAAGAGACAGAAGAAATTATTCGAAAAACTATCTTACAAGCATTTCCAAATGCATCGTTTGTGGGCGAAGAGTTAGGCGGATCGTTTGGGAAAGACGATGTATGGATTATCGACCCAATCGACGGCACGAAAAATTTCATTCGCGCAATTCCCTTTTGGGCAATTCTCATTGCGCTCCAAAGGGAAAATGAAATTATTGTTGGCGTGTCGTATATGCCAAGTTTTGATGAGCTTTTGTTTGCGGAAAAAGACGCAGGCGCATTTCTTAATGGAAAAAAAGTCACTGTATCAAACGTAGATCAGATTAAGAACGCAACAATTACCTATACCGGCAATCCGTTTTCGTTTAACATTCCGCAAAATGTTGAAAAGCTTCTCAATGCAAGCGCACACACACGGGGTTTTGGCGACGCGCTCTCCTACCACCTAGTTGCATCCGGCCGAGCAGAAGTAAATTTTGAGCCAGAGATTAACATTTGGGACGTCGCACCGCTTAAGGTGATTATCGAAAATGCAGGCGGAAAAATAACAAGCCTAAATGGTTCACCCTGGAGTTTGGAGATAAAAGATTTTGTCGCAACAAACGGCCTTGTCCACGACGAAGTCATCCGTATTCTCAATGAAAAAATTTCATGATAAGATATAAGCATGATTGATTTAAATAATATTGAAGAAATTAAAAAGCTCGATCCTAAGGATGTGTTCGGATCAACTAACATGTTTGCCGACCAATGTCTGCAAATTTGGAAAGACGCACACGAAGTTGCATTCCCAAACGAGTATAAAAATTTCCAAAACATTGTACTTTGCGGTATGGGCGGTTCTGCATACGGCGGATATGTTACCATCGCACTTTTTAAAGATCAACTTTCTATACCGCTTATATCTGTCAACGATTACCGCCTTCCGAAATTCGTAAATGAACAAACACTCGTTATCCTTTCAAGCTACTCCGGTTCAACAGAGGAGGTCTTATCCTGCGCAAATGAAGCGGTTGAAAAACAAGCAAAAATTACCGCTATTACAAGCGGCGGAGCGCTTAGGCAGTTTCTACAGTCGAGAAACTTGCCGTCTATTATTTTTTCAACCGTGTATAACCCATCGGACCAGCCACGCCTTGGTATGGGATATATGGTAGTTGGCGTACTTGCGCTGCTTTCGCAAATTGGATTGCTTGTAATTGAAGAGGAGCAGTTTGCGCAAGCTGTTGATCAAATAAAAAAGAACGGTGAAATAATTCAGCAGGAAGCAAAAACTATTGCCAAGAATATCTATGGTACAATTCCTGTAATATTTTCTGCTGAATTTTTGCAAGGAAACGCCCACGTTTTAAGAAATCAATGTAACGAAACTGCGAAAAGCTTTGCTGCGTTTTCTCCTCTTTCAGAACTTAATCACCATCTTATGGAGGGGCTTAAAAACCCACCGAACAAAAAATTAACTATACTTTTTATTACATCTGATTTATATTCCGATGTACTTAAAAAACGAACTGTGCTTACGCAAGATGTTGTTGCAAAAAACGGTGTTGCGTGGGTTGCATACAAAGCTAAAGGCGAAAATCAATTAACTCAAGTATTAACGACGCTGTCATTCGGTGGCTATTTGAGTCTATTCCTTGCTCTTCTCTACGGGCAAGACCCAAGCGTTATTCCCTGGGTTGACTATTTTAAAGAACAGCTTGCAAAATAAACCTCATCTAAGCCTCAAGCGCTAGTCTTGCAATTGCCTAAAATCCGCCGCATAATGTATCTGTATGCAAAAACGCCTCGTAGTATGGTTTTCGGATGTTGATAAAGAGGATATTCCACTTGTTGGCGGCAAAGGTGCAAATCTTGGCGAAATGACCCACGCAGGCTTCCCTGTCCCCAACGGTTTTATTGTTACAGCTGAAGGCTACTACCAATTTGTCAGAGAAAATAAACTGGCGCAAAAAATTAAACACCTATTAGCAACCACAAATTTTGACAAGCCAGAATCGCTCCACCAGGTATCATCGCATATTAAAAAAGTCATCATGCACGCTAACATGAATAAAGGGCTTATCAAGCAGATTTTTGATTATTACCGAAAACTTGGCGGGCCTTTTACCGACGCGCTAGTTGCCGTACGCTCGTCTGCTACTGCCGAAGATTTACCAACCGCCTCGTTTGCCGGACAGCAAGCAACATTCTTAAATGTGCAAGGCGAAGCAAACGTTGTACGCAAAATAAAAGAAGCGTGGGCGTCGCTTTTTGAAGCGCGAGCAATCTTCTACCGGCATGAGAACCATTTTGACCATTTCCGCGTAGGCATAGCAGTTCCAGTGCAAAAAATGGTATCGTCAGAACAATCTGGAGTTATGTTTACAATTGATCCGGTCACCAACGACAAATCAATAATTGTTATAGAAGCAATTTATGGGCTTGGCGAGTATATAGTCCAAGGGACTGTAACACCGGATCACTACGAAGTTGATAAACATGACATGAAAATTATTGTCAAAAAAGTTGCGCCACAGAGTGTAATGTACGTTAAAAAAGGAAGGGTAAACAAGGAAGTCGGTATTTCGAAAGTCAAGGGCAACAAACAAAAAATCACTGACAAGCAAATACTTGCACTTGCAGACTTAGCAAAAAAACTTGAAAAACACTACTACTTTCCACAGGACAGCGAATGGGCAATCGAGAAAAGCAAAATCTTCATAGTCCAAACCCGCCCGATCACAACGATAAGTCATAAGTCAAAAGTCAAGAGTCAAAACTATACGCTAAACGCTAATCATTATACGCTATTGGTGAAAGGTGATCCTGCTTCTCCAGGAATCGCTTCTGGCCCGGCAAGAATCATTCACAGCACAAAAGAAATAGGGAAAGTACAATCCGGTGACGTGCTTGTTGCACCGCAAACAAACCCTGACTATGTCCCTGCAATGAAAAAAGCAGTGGCAGTGGTCACCGACAGTGGAGGTCGCACGTCACACGCCGCGATTGTATCAAGAGAGCTTGGCATTCCTGCAGTTGTTGGCTCCGGCAAAGCAACAAAAGTGATCAAACACGATCTGGTGATTACGGTCAACGGGAGCCGCGGAGAGGTGTACAAAGGTGGTACGCGAAGTCAAGAACTCGTTTCGCAAAAAGATGAATTTCAGATTCGTCCAAAAATAGAAACGAAAACACATGTGTATGTCAACCTCGCAGAACCTGAATTAGCAGCTACTGTTGCCAAGCGCCACGTTGACGGTGTTGGATTACTGCGAGCTGAATTTATGATTGCTGGCATTGGCGTACATCCCAAAAAAATGATAAAAGATGGAAAAGGGAAACAGTATTCAGAAAAGCTTGCAGATCAGATTTGCATGTTTGCAAAGGCGTTTGGCCAAAGACCAGTTGTGTATCGAACTTCTGATTTTAAAACAAATGAGTACCGCGCACTTGTTGGTGGAAGAGAATATGAACCACTCGAACCAAACCCTATGCTTGGGTTTAGAGGTGCATACAGATACATTGCTGACCCAAGTGTTTTTGAACTTGAGCTCAACGCTATAAAACATGTCCGCGAAAAGCAAGGTTATAAAAATTTGTGGGTAATGATACCATTTGTAAGAACAGTAAAAGAACTAATCAATGTAAAAAAAATAATTTCCGAAGCAGGCTTGTACAGGTCGGAATCATTTAAATTGTGGATGATGGTTGAAATACCCTCTAATGTTATTTTGCTTGAGCAATTTATTCGAGTTGGCATTGACGGCATTTCGATTGGATCAAATGATTTAACAATGCTTACTCTTGGAACGGACAGAGACAACAGTGAGGTTGCGCACGAATTTGATGAGCGAAATGATGCAGTTCTTTGGATGCTCGAAAAAGCGATTGTGACAGCTCGAAAGCATAAAATAAGCGCATCTATTTGCGGACAAGCGGCTTCACTTTACCCGTCACTTGTTGAAAAATTGGTAGAATGGGGCATAACGAGCGTTTCTGTGTCACCAGATGCTATTGACAATGTTCGAAAAACGATCTATAGAATAGAGAGGAAAATGAAATAATGGCTGCGAAGATTAAAAAAATATCTGCACGAGAAATTCTCGATTGCCGTGGCCTTCCGACGATCGAGTCAATGGTTCAACTTTCCGATGGTATCGTAGCATCTGCTTCTTGTCCAAGCGGTACATCAGTTGGTACGTACGAAGCAGTTGAACTTCGCGATCACGACGCAAAGCATTTTTTGGGCAAAGGCGTGCTAAAAGCAATCGAAAACATTAATACTATAATTGCACCTAAACTTACTGGTATGGATCCGCAAAAACAACCAGACATTGATAAGCTACTTATTGAACTTGACGGAACACAAAATAAAGGCCACCTTGGTGCAAACGCAACACTTGCCGTATCTATGGCAGTGTGTCGTGCTGCTGCAGCAAGTGCGCTATTACCATTGTTTTTACACATCCGCCAATTTATCAAACGTGAAAATCTCCCAGCGAAAATACCTACTCCGATTTTTAATATTATAAATGGAGGCCTCCATGCCGGAGGCAATCTTGACTTCCAGGAATTTATTATTGTCCCGGCGAGCTCAATTTCGTATGTGAATGCCATACAAATGGCTGTTGCCATTTATTTTTCACTTGCGGATGTGCTTAAACAAAACGGCTACGCAACACTGGTCGGAAACGAAGGAGGATTCGGGCCTAATCTTACAAAAAACAGTGAGGCGTTTGAGCTAATTACCCGCGCTGTAACAAACGCAAATTACCGAATCGGATACGACGTATTTTTGGGCCTTGATGCTGCGGCAAATAGCTTTCACAAAAATAACGCGTACACAATAAAAGAGAGTCCTAAAGGGCTTTCAGGCGATGAAATTATAAAGGTATATGACGAACTAAACAAGATATACAACATTCTCTATTTAGAAGATCCGCTTTCAGAAGACGATTGGGACACTTGGGTAAAATTGGCAAAAGTAGTCTCTCCCAAAACGCTTCTTATCGGCGATGACCTAACGGTAACTAATCCGTATCGGCTACAAATGGCTATTGATAAACAAGCAATTTCAGGCATTATAATTAAACCAAATCAAATAGGTACAGTTATTGAGGCATTGGCAGTTATTGAGGTCGCAAGAGAAGCAAATCTTAAAATTATTATTTCCCACAGAAGCGGCGAGACAAACGATGATTTTATTGCCGACTTTGCTGTTGCCGCATCTGCCGATTATGTAAAATTTGGCGCGCCGGCGCGAGGCGAACGCGTTGCAAAATACAATCGCTTGCTTGCTATTGAAAATCAACTAAAATCAATATAATGGCTTATTTAGTTTTAGTTCGGCATGGGCAGTCCGAATGGAACAAAAAAGGACTATGGACAGGACTTGTGAATGCACCGCTCTCGCCCGAAGGCGAAAGAGAAGCAGCAAAAGCGGCAGACTCGATAAAAGATATTCCGTTTAATGTTGCGTTTACATCAAAGCTTGTACGCGCTCACCAAACGCTTGACATAATTCTTAAAATCCTCCAAAAATCTGTTCCAATAACAGAAAACGAAGCGCTTAATGAGCGAAACTACGGCGACCTCACCGGAAAAAATAAGTGGAAGATAAAAGAGCAATACGGCGATGAGCAATTTCTAAAATGGCGACGTGGCTGGGATGTAGCAATTCCAAACGGAGAAACGCTCAAAGACGTCTACAATCGCGTAGTTCCAAACTACTTGGAACAAATTGAACCAATCGTTAAAGCAGGAAAAAACGTGCTTGTTGTTGCCCACGGTAATAGCATTAGAGCACTTATTAAATATCTCGAACATATTTCCGATGAAGAAGTTGTCCGCGTAGAACTTGGCACCGGTGAGATTTACATATATCACATAGACAACAGAGGAAATGTTATTGCAAAAGAAGTCCGAGCGCGAAACGAAAAACCCGCTTAGCCTCTTACTATTGACAGCATCTCTAAATCTCTATACGCTAGTAATATCTAACACATGCTGCAAGTTTCAAAACGAATAAAAAAAACAGAAAGGCAAAAACAATCCGCAAACCTTACGGATTACGAGCAAACGTATAGATCTTTCTCTTGGAAAGATGCAGAAAAAGACTTGGCAAAAGAAGCAAGCTACATACTCAACGCTGCACATATTGCTGTTGACCGGCACGCACAGACATTTCGAAAAAATAAAATTGCGCTCTATTATGAAGGCGAAAACGGCGAAAAAGAAAAATATACGTTTCTTGAACTCTCCGAACTGTCAAGCAAATTTGCGAATACTCTTCATACAATTGGTATAGACAAGGGAGAAAGGGTTTTTATTTTTTTGCCACGCATCCCAGAACTCTATATCGCATTTTTAGGAATTTTGAAAATCGGTGCGATCGCAGGGACACTTTTTTCTGCATTTCAGGAAAAAGCGCTTATTGACAGGCTATCAAACAGCCAAACAAAAATTATTGTTACTGACGCGAAACTTTTCCCGCGCGTTTCTCATATTCTCAAAGATCTACCACATCTAAAAAAAGTTATTTTGGTTGAACGAGGTGCTAAGAACGTACCAAAACACCCAAAACTCTTGTATTACAGTAAAATCATGGAAAAAATATCGTCTGAATGTAAAGTGCGGCAAATGAAAAAAGATGACCCGTCATTTATTCTCTACACATCTGGAACAACAGGCAAACCAAAAGGTGTTATCCACCGGCACTTAGCAATAGTTCAAGAGCACGTTACGGCAAAGTGGGTATTGGATCTTAAAGAAGATGATATTTACTGGTGCACCGCAGATCCTGGATGGGTAACTGGAATCGCATATGGAATTTTAGGATCATGGAGCAATGGAGTAGCTGCGGTGGTTTTTGGCGGTAGGTTTGACCCCAGCACGTGGTACAAAATTATTCAGGATTACAAAGTAACTATCTGGTACACCGCACCAACCGCAATTCGTATGCTTATGGCCGCATCCGATGTTTCAAAAAAATATGATCTTTCGAATTTGAGACACCTTTGCAGCGTCGGCGAACCGCTCAACCCCGAAGCTGTTGTGTGGGGTCAAAAGGTATTAGGACTTCCCTTTCACGATACATGGTGGCAAACTGAGCTTGGCGCAATTTGTATTGCAAATTACCCATGTATGGATATTAAACCGGGGTCTATGGGAAAACCTGTCCCAGGAGTTACAGCAGCAATCGTTGATGACAAAGGAAACGAGCTTGGCCATCACAAAGAAGGCAACCTTGCCCTGCGCCCGACTTTTCCCTCGCTTATGAAGAGCATTTGGCGACGGCCAAACAAGTATAAATCATATTTTGTAAACGGGTGGTATATGTCTGGAGATCGCGCGTTTAGAGATAAAGACGGATACTATTGGTTTATCGGCCGAGCCGACGATGTCATTAAAACGTCAGGCGAGCGTGTAGGACCGTTTGAAGTCGAGAGCACGCTTGTTGAGCACCCTTCGGTGGTTGAAGCAGGCGTTATTGGAAAACCAGACGCACTTCGCGGAGAAATCATTAAAGCGTTTATTGTGCTCAAGTCTGATGTCAAACCAACTGATGCGCTCAAAAACGAGCTCTCACTTTTTGTTAAAAAACACCTTGCCGGCCATGCGAATCCTCGAGAAGTCGAATTTATAGACAAACTACCAAAAACCAGAAGCGGTAAAATCATGCGGCGGGTTTTGAAAGCAAAAGAACTTGGGCTTCCAATCGGCGACACGTCAACGCTTGAAGAGTATTAGAACATTCCCTCCAAATCAAAATTCAATATCCCGTGTACTTTGCTTATCCTATTTTTTTTATCTGCGTATTTCACCTTACTGCAGTAGAAAATTGTGAATAGTGAAACGGCATAGGTAAAAATAACGATCAAAACAAAAACAGCAAGAAGTTCTATCCATGAACTCGTGACTGAAGACCAGAAAAGCCAAGTAATTACTGCGTACAAAACTGTGTAGATTGCAATAAGTTCTGTGTGTTTTTTGTAAAATTGCCAGTCGCTTCGAATTCGCAAAAGTTCGCTTTTGAACAGCTTAAGCGCCGCATGTTTCATAATTGGCGCAGTATATCAACCTAAACCCGCAAAGTCAATTAAAATAGTTCTGTAGTATGCTACTATGTAACTATACTCTATCTTCTTTTCTTAAGCCACCAGTTTTTGAGGATGCCGTAGGATTCTGTGGAAATCCAATAACCAACAACTGCAATTAACGCATTCAACAACGGCCGTTCACCGCCTGAAAAATTGAGAAAAACAAAAACGAGCACAAATGTTACTGCAGCAATAAAAGCTGTTCGGGTTTTGCTTGTTTCCCAAGCCTTGTCTGCTTCAACGCGTTTATTCCGCGTTTTTATCTTTTCTATCTCTATTTTGAATTCTTTAAGTTCTTGCTCTAAAGACATTAGTATACCCTTCCTCATCTTGTCAACGGCGAGCTTTCTTGCTCGGCCAGATTAAATAGTACCACAAATTCACCTTTAGGGTTTGTATTTGTGAAGTGATTGAGTGATTGTGAAATTTGTTCGCGTCTTATTTCCTCATGCAATTTGGTGAGTTCCCGCGCAATTACAATATTTATATCACCAAATACATCCTGTAGTTCTAGCAAAATTTTTAATAGGCTGTGCGGCGCAACAAAAAAGACAATTGTTGGATGAATTTGTTTTGATGTCCCGCCTTGCGGCGAGGCAGGTTCAAAAGATTGAAGTACATTCAGAAATAATTTTTTTCTCTTTCCTTCTTTGTGCGGAGGGAAGCCGAAGAAAAAAAACTGGTCTGTTGGCAAGCCAGAAGCAACAAGCGCGGAAATTACAGATGATGGCCCGGGGATTGACTCAACACGTATACCTTCCTGAACACATTGCCGAACTAATTTGAAACCCGGATCAGAGATAGTTGGTGTACCTGCATCGCTCACAAGAGCAATGTTGATACCATTTTTAAGCGCGGTGATAATTTCGGGAATTCGTTTTTGTTCGTTTTGCTCATAGTAAGAAATGAGGCGCGGCGATGGTTTCTGCGGAGCCACAGAGCGAAGAAGAAATCCCGTTTTTCGCGTGTCCTCGCATGCAATCCCATCAACACTAAACAATATTTCAATCGCACGCAAGGTGATATCTTTAAGATTACCAACCGGCGTTGCGACAACAAAAAGCGTCCCCATGCATGTTATTATAGCAAGAATTTAGCTGAAACGGCGGATCACACCGACAGCTTTACCTTGAATTGTAAGAGACTTGGGGTAAATTGGATCCATTTGCGAATTCGCAGGGCGTAAAACTATTTTATCCCCTTCTTTATAAAACTTTTTGAGTGTAGCGAGATTATCATCAACAATCGCAACGACAATATCACCATTGGTTGCTTGATCTGTACGTTCAATAACGACATAATCGCCATCCAAAATACCATCCTCAATCATGGATTCTCCTTTAACCTGTAAAACGTAAGCAATTTTTTTACCAGTAATCATAGACGCAGAGACCTGAAATGTAGCGTTTGGATCGGTGTGTGGTTCTAAGGGCTTCCCTGCTGCGATAAAACCCATGAGAGGAAGTTCTAAGGAAGGCTGTGTTCCCATAGCAGCAGCCGCAATCACCGTATCATCCAAAATTTTAAGTGTTCGTGTATTGCCATCTACTTTTTGAACGTAGCCTTTTTCAACCAGAGAGGCAATAATTGCATGAATGGTGGAATTAGCCTTGTTTCCTGTTGCAAGTGCTATTTCTCCAAGCTTTGGTGAATAGCCATACTGCTTCTGAAACTGGGCGATATATTCTAAAACTTCCCGCTCTTTTCTGTACAGCACTCCTAGTGGCATAATTTTTCCTTTTTATTCTGCGAAGAACTTATCTAATAATTTATACGAAATATTCGTAAATAATGCAATAGGACATTTTGTTGCAAACTAGATCAATTTCAAAAAACCACTTAAGTCGCTTTGGCAACTTATGATAGAATTAGGCAATGAAATTCCAGCTACTTTCAGATTTTACGGCAACCGGAGAGCAGCCGCAGGCCATTGAAAAGTTGACTAAAAATCTCCAAAAAGGCGTTAAAAACCAAGTGCTCCTTGGCGTTACTGGTAGCGGTAAAACTTTTACTATGGCAAACGTCATCGCCAACCTAGAACGGCCAACACTTATTATCTCCCACAATAAAACCTTAGCCGCGCAACTATACCAGGAGTTTCGCGACTTTTTTCCCAAAAATGCGGTTTCCTATTTTGTTTCATACTACGATTTTTACCAGCCGGAAGCATACATTCCCCACAGCGACACTTATATCGAAAAAGAAGTTGAAATTAATGAAGAAATTGATAAGTTGCGACTTTCTGCAACAACAAATCTACTAACAAGAACTGACGCAATTGTGGTTGCGTCGGTGTCGTGTATTTACAACTTAGGCTCGCCTGTTGAGTACGGTAAGTTTGTGCTCGAGCTAAAACCCAAAGTTAAAGTGGAACAAAAAAATATAATGCTTAGGCTTACTGATTTGCAGTACGAACGAAATGATTACGATTTTACCCGAGGCACATTCCGTTTTCGCGGCGAAACAATAGATATTTTACCAGCTTATAGCGACAACGGCATATCAATAAGTTTTGAAAACGGAAAAATTCAAGAACTTATAGAATTTGATCCATTGACAGGCGACACAATACAAATACTCCCAAGCACCGTTATCTATCCGGCCAAGCACTACATGACCGATCCAAAATCGTACAAAAGCGTTTTTGGCCAAATTCGAGATGACCTTGACAAGCGAGTAAATCAACTTAAGGCGCAGGGAAAGCTTTTAGAAGCACAACGACTAACCCAGCGGACAAAGTTTGATTTAGAAATGATCCAAGAAGTAGGGTATGTTAACGGCATTGAAAATTACTCGCGCTACTTTGACGGCAGAAAACCAGGTGATCCTCCATATACACTCTTGGATTATTTCGACCACACAGGCAAAGATTGGCTTTTGATAATTGATGAATCACACATTACCCTTCCGCAGATTCGCGGTATGTACAACGGTGATCGAGCGCGAAAAGAAACTCTTATTGATTATGGATTTAGACTGCCATCGGCATTCGATAATAGGCCGCTTAAGTTTGAAGAATTTTTGCGCCGAACTGGCCAAACGACGTTTGTTTCCGCTACACCAGGTGATTACGAGCTTTCTTTGTCAAAAGAAGAAAATTATATAGTTGAGCAGCTCATTCGGCCAACCGGTCTTGTTGATCCGGAAATTGAAGTGAGACAAAGCATAGGTCAGATTCCAAACCTCATGAAAGAGATACAGATGCGAATAGACAAAAAAGAACGTGTGCTTGTAACAACTCTCACCAAAAGAATGGCAGAGGAACTCACAACCTATCTTAAGGAAAAGGGTATGAAAGTTGCATATTTACATTCTGATATTGAAACGCTTGATAGGCAGGATGTGCTTGACAACCTTCGTGAAGGGGCGTTTGATGTTTTGATTGGAATTAATCTTTTGCGAGAAGGACTAGATTTGCCCGAAGTGTCACTTGTTGCTATTCTTGACGCAGACAAAGAAGGATTTTTGCGTAGCCGCACCTCGCTTATTCAAACCATGGGCCGTGCTGCACGGCACATTAATGCAAAAGTACTCATGTATGCCGACATTGTAACCCGTTCAATGAAAGAAGCGATTGACGAGGTAAATAGACGACGCGCGATTCAAGTTACGTACAACAAAAAGCATGGCATTACGCCACAAAGCATCCAAAAAGCAATTCGGGCAAAGCTGGTTTACAAGCAACCAGAGGAAAAGGAAAAAAGTGTTGATTTCTTGCTTGAGATGGCAAATAAGGACGTTTTGCTCCCTGACGAACGAGAATCGCTGATCAAGAATCTGCAGAAAGAAATGAAACAAGCAGCGGTTAATTTAGACTTTGAAACCGCAGCAATCTTGCGCGACCGAATACGATTCTTAAAGCATGTTTGAGAAACAGCAATTAAACAATGTTTTACCTTCTTGCAAATTGCCAGATGGTGTGCTTTAATATTATTCTTGTAACTTAGTGTACACCTTAAGGGTTTCTGATTTCACGGATAATATGTATCTGCGTAATCCAAAGTATTGCTTTCAAGGATCAACACGGATAAAAAAATCAGTGTATATCTTAATACTTGAAGGTTAAAAGAGACACACAACGTTCATATGAATAGCAAAGGAAATTTTATCTTTACCTCTGAATCGGTTACCGAAGGCCATCCGGACAAGCTGTGTGATCAAATTGCAGATGCAATCCTCGACGAAATTTTATCTAAGGATCCAAAAGCCCGTGTTGCGGTAGAAGCGCTCATTACAAACGGCGTTATTTTTATTGCCGGAGAAGTCACTACTAACGTGTATGTTGAAATTCCAGATATCGCACGAAAGGTCATTAAAGATGTAGGGTATACAGATGCGAGATACGGTTTTCACTGGGAAACAAGCGGCGTCTCAACTGCTATTCATGCGCAGTCGTCCGACATTGCCCGTGGTGTTGACTCCTACAAAGAGAAAGAAGGAAAAGTGGTTGAGGAAAATTTAGAAACCCTTGGCGCCGGCGACCAGGGCCTTATGTTTGGCTTTGCTTGCGATGAGACAAAAGAGCTCATGCCTTTGCCAATTGTCTTGGCACACAATCTCGCAAAGCGCCTCGCGGAAGTAAGGAAGAAAAACATCATTAAAGGTTTGCGGCCGGATGGAAAATCGCAAATTACCATTGCGTATAAAAATGGTAAACCACACAGCATTGTCACCGTACTCATTGCAGCCCAGCACGACGAAAACGTAAAGTCAGAAAAACTCAAGAAAGAAATTATCGAGAAGGTCATTAAAAAAGTTGTTCCGGCAAAATTGTTGGATGCGAAAACGAACTACTACGTCAACACAACTGGCCGTTTTGTCACAGGCGGGCCGCAAGCAGATACAGGACTCACAGGACGAAAAATTATAGTTGATACGTACGGCGGGTACGCAAGACACGGCGGAGGGGCTTTCTCGGGCAAAGATCCGACAAAAGTAGACAGGTCTGCCCAATACATGGCTCGCTATGTGGCAAAAAACATAGTTGCCGCAGGGTTAGCGACAAAATGTGAAGTGCAGGTTGCCTATGCCATTGGACGGCCGGAGCCAATGAATGTACTTATCAATACCTATGGAACAGGAAAAATAAGCGATGAAGAGCTTGCAAAAATCGTTACAAAAACCTTTGATCTTCGTCCGGGAATGATTATCAAGCATTTAGGACTGCGAAGACCTTTATATCGCCAAGTTGCAGCCTACGGCCATTTTGGCCGTCCAGACATTGACCTTCCGTGGGAAAAAACCGATATGGTCTCCGAACTCAAAAAACACACCAAAATCTCCTAAATTTACTCCGTAATATTCTTCACGTGTTCGATTTTGGGAGAAGGGTTTGAAAAGAAGTCAACGCCGATGGCGTCGAGACGAAGGGAATCGGGGAGTTGGGGGTGGAGGAGTTTGTAGTATTGGGCTGTTTTGACAAGCGTTCGAATTTTCCAAGGGGTAATTGCTTCAAGCGGCGGTCCAAAGAGATCAGACGTTCGCGTTTTTACCTCAACAAAAACGAGAACTTGAGCCTGCCCCAAACCCGCAGGGTGAAGGGCAACTATGTCTATTTCTCCATAGCCTTTCCGAAAGTTTCGTTCAATGATTCTATAGCCTTTTCTTTTGAGGTAGTTACAAGCAAGATTCTCTCCTTTCACAGCAAGAGGATTGGCTATTTTCATTTCTTGTTTCGAAGATAGTAAAGCTTGCTTCGGCGGATTCTGTGCTTTGGGTGCGCTTTAACTTGCACTTTTTCAATATTTGGCGAAAATACTGGCCAAATGCGCTCAACCGCCACATCCCCAACTACTTTTCGGACAGTAAACATTTTATTCTCTCCCCTATTTTTGATTGCCAAAACAACACCTTCAAACACCTGAACTCGCGTTTTGTCGTCCTCCTGAATTTTCTGGTGGACTCTAACAGTGTCGCCCGGCCTAAAATCAACGGTCTGAATCATAACCTGGAAGTATTATACCCTATTTTTTGGTAATTCTCAATATTATGGAGAAAGCTTATCCGGATCAGTAAGTTTTACTTTCACCTTAAGCGTTTTTGTGGTATATCCTCCATTCTCCGGCGAAAGCTTGTTGCCCTCTTCGTCCTGTACCTCAAATGCATCAGGGTTCACATACGCCCTGCTTCTAAAAATCTGCTGGCGCTGCAAAAAGACAATCGTCATAATAAGTCCAACAAGCAAAATAACAACAATAATAACATTTCGTTTATCGTTGAGTATTCGTTCTTTGACGAAAAAGATATATCTATTCATAGTTAATTGAGTGCCCCACACGACGCTTGGGTGTGCCCTTCAACATCGCCAAAGGCATAGCTGCAATTTGGAAATGCGCTTTCGGGTGAGTACTTACGAATGCACATGGGCGGGTCTTTAAACACGTCATCCCAGTAGTATACATTCTCGCAGCACTGGCCTTGATTGCCCCTATCATCGTTTCGGTAGCCGACAATATCCCGCGTCCCTTGGTTGCACTGCGGAATAATTTGATATGTATGGCTTCGATCAAATGATTCGTCCTCCAAGCCTGCTGTGCCGCCGCACTGGTTGTACCACATGTCAGATGGACAATCAACCACGCCCTCCTCTGGCTGTGTTGGCACAGGTGCCTCTGTTGGAGTTGGACAAAATTCGTTGTGCACATAGTCTTTACAATCACCTCCAGGCGTGTAGCGTTCTTCGTAGTTACTCCCGTCGTCACAGACGTAGATGTCATAGCCGCACTTGTTCGGCACGCAGCCTTGGAAGTGCTGTTCACATTGTGACGGAGCTGTTGGTTGGGACGCTTCTGTTGGAGTTGCTGGTTCTTGTCCACCTGGCGCTTGTGACGGTTGGTAATCGAACGCAAGGTAGTCTGGCTCTGATTCTCTTCCGGAATCGTAGCGCACAACAATCTTAACAAGCACAAAGCTTGGTTGGCCTGCTTGTGCGCCAAGCTTTTCAAGGTCAATTTCGAACTCTTCACCAATGTGGCGGGGGTTATCGTAGTCATCGTTGACAATGATGTCAACAAGCAACTCGGTTGCTGTTGGAACTGCTTCTTCGGAGGGAGATTCTGTTGGTGACGGAATATCTGTCGGCTGCTCTTCGAGAGGAAAGTCTGTTGGGATGGTTTCTGTCGGTTGCACATACTCCGTTGGCGTAGGCTGCGATTCTTCAGTTGATGTCAGCGTTAGAGTTGGTGTAGGCGATGCTGCTTCATCAGTCTTACATGCACAATCGCCGTTTTCTGGACTATCGAACGACTTGAGCTTGTCGCCCGCCGGACAGTTCCAAAATTCCTTGCCGCATGTAGTCGGATCGCAACCCCGGAAAACCGAGTAGTCCTCATCTGTTACGCAGACAACATCGGGAGTAGACGGTGGGACATTAATATTTATATCTAACGGTTCTTCCGGAATCGTTGGGGTTGCTTCTGTTTGATCTAGGTTGAGAAACGATACGTCTATAGTCTCTTGATCATACACGGGCGGTATTACGATAGAATCATTTGTATTTGTTTGTGATAAAGTTATGGTGAGCGGATAGCTGTCCGTTGCCAAAATTTTATCCGATCCTTCTTTAGCAAGGTAAACAGCGATGCGATAATTACCAGGAGAAAGTGTTGCTGGCAGCGTCACAGTACAGACATCTTGGCAGTGTTTTCCATCTGTTAATGGGACAACATCGTCAATCGACTCGGGTGCATCCTCCTCTGCTTGTTGAGCAAAAGCTAACGGAAAATAGATATTTTGAGATTGAATCTGCGGTTCAAGAGTATAAGTAAAATCATATTCATTTTTATTACTCGCTACACCACTTTCGCTAACTATCGAAGTAACTTTGAGTTCTGCCCCCGGTTGACCATTTCCTTGTATGTTTGTAATAGTTACTTCTTCATCGTCTGCTACCGGATCACCGACTACTTCATAAGAGGGATCAACATGTAAAACATCAGGAGCTACAGTCCCAAGTTCAAGTCCCATTACCCCAGTGAAACCTATTTGGACTATTTTATTAACATCAATCCTAGTTCTTTCCCTAAACCACTGGACAAATTCTTCAGGCGTTGCCTGCCTGCCAGTTTTTGCTGCAACCGCCTTAATAAGATCAGTACCATTTCTATCTAATCCAAATTGTAGGAAATCATCAAGTAAGTCTGGATGTAAGGTGAGTAATTTTCTTATTCCTGCTTGAATATAAGGGTTTACGCCGGCATAAAAAGAGGCAACACGGCTTTCGGAGCTAAATGGAGCAATACCTCTGGCTAAATCTGCCCAGTAGTCTGTCATTTGTTCCATAATAATATTTAATGTCTTGTAAATACGACTTTGCTCAATTCCTTCGTAGTAGGGTAGATTAAAAGTAGGCTTTTCTGCCTGAAGAATATGTGTGGATTCATGGTAAGCAAGATGGTTTCTAAACCGACCTATCTGGAATTGGCTTTTTTTCAACACAAAGAAGTCACGATAAGCGTAACCAGCTGGTGTCCTCCCCTTGTCACCAGTTGCCGCATAACTTTGGGCAAATACATCATCATTTAGGATAAATGTTCTTCCTTCATTTAATACACTGACAAATTCGCTATCTTTAATTCCCTGAAGTGATCTTCCAGTTCTTCTTTCAAAATCAATGACCGCCTGCAAGAGATCATCTCGGATGCGTCTTCTGGTAACTTCATCAAGTATCGCTAGCTTTCCCTGTGGGCCAGCAAGTTTTATGTAGCTGAACACATTTTGAACATTTTGATATCCGTATCTGGTAATCATTGAGTCATCAAGCAGGAACTTACCGGACATAGATTTAGGTATGGGCGGTGGCATTTCTTCAATAATCCAGCTTCTTGCCTGAGGCTTTAGGGCAGTAAGCGGAATTTCTTGTCCGGCTTTAAGGGCTCGGGCGATAACTCCAGCGTCATCGGCAACAAGACCTAAGTTGATGGCAGTATTTTTCGCCAAGTTAAATCCTCCTACAGTAACTTTAGTTGACATGCCATAGATAAGGGTAACTCCCATGAGAGCCTGCAGCCGTTTCTCATCAGAAACTTTAGAGGGGGGTAGCGTAGCCCAGTCAATTATTGACTGAAGACCAAGAATAGGATCGGTAGCAGCTAAAAAAATGCGCAAAGGGCTTTTTTCCCGAAACCCTTCCTCTGTTGCAAATTTTATGATGAGATTATTGAGAGTTTGTTCATCAATAGTTGTTGCTAAGGGTCGGAAAGGGTCTCTTGTTCTAACTCTTTGAGAAAAATAAACATTAATCTGCTCGTCTTGTCTGATGTTTAGAAAGTAATCATCAAGAGAATCGAGCGGATCGTATCCCGCATAAAGTAATTCCAGCATTAGTTGAAGTAAAAAATCTCTATCTGATTCCAGTACTGCTCGGGTTTCTGAAGGAGTAGGCGGAGATATAAAACAAGGATTGTTTTGGCAATACCGTTTAGCCACCTCGTTACTCATCAGAATTATTTCCCCCTCAACTTGCATAGGGGTTACTCCTTGGGTTTTCATCATTTGTACCCAGGTATTCCAATCCGAACCTATGGCAGTTGTCTGTGATTTGGCTTTGGGTATAAATTCGTCTAAGTTAAGGTTTCTAAAAGGGTTTGAGTTTTTATGATAAACTAAAAGTTTGTAGCTGTTAATGGAATTAAGATTTGCAAGAGAATCTTTGATAAAACTCGTTAACCAATAGTTACCAGCCGGGAAGTCTTTAGATAAAGAATAAATCCAGTATCCTTTATTATCCGTTTCCAGTTTGGTGCTTATTAAGTTTGGGTTGATGATAATTTCCGTTGATGATTGGGGAATACCACGCCCTAAAATAATGGCGTCTTGGGGAATTTGATTGATCTTTTGTTGGTCAAAGTTTACAACTGAAACGTATTGCTTTTCTTGAAAGAATGGCGATTTGCCGGTTGTAAAGTACTGATATGCTAAGACAAGCGTTGGAACAAGCAGCAGCACTATAAGAAACGTGTAGAGTTTAGAAAAAGGGATACGTCTCAAGATTTGCAACATTCTTTCTTGCAAGGAAAATACTGTACTTTTAGATTAGTAGTATTTTGAGGCGAAGTCAAGCTGCACAAGCCGTGAGGAATGCAATAAAGAGGGGGTGCGGGGCAATGGGACGGCTTTTGTACTCGGGGTGCCCCTGTGTTCCAAGGTAGAACGGATGCACGTCTTTGGGCAGCTCGATAATCTCTGCTAAGTTCTCCTGAACAGACCTCGCGCTTATGATAAAACCTTTCTCTTCAAAGTCTTTCGCAAATTCGTCGTTAAATTCATAGCGGTGCCTGTGCCGCTCGCTGGTTAAACCATCTTTATTGAGTAACCCGCCGTATTTCTCGTACGCCTCGTAGGCGATTGTCCCCTTTTTGACCTTTGCCTGCCATGTGCCAAGCCGCATGGTGCCGCCGTACGCCCGCTTTTCCATAAATTCTTTTTGCGCCGGCATAAGGTGAATAACTGGATGAGCTGTGTTTGGGTTATTTTCCGTCGTATTGGCATCTTTCCATCCGATTACATCTCGGGCAAACGCAAT
>JACQKQ010000009.1 GCA_016204465.1 Candidatus Levyibacteriota bacterium | reverse complement strand
TTGTATCCCCTCTAAAATGTTGATTCACAGTGCCGATGTGGCAGAAACTATTAAAGAAAGTGCTAAGTTTGGCATTAAGAGTAAGATTGAGAGTATTGATTTTGCATCAATTGTTAAAAGAGTTTCAGAAGTTGTGGATACGGATTCAAGCGGAATTGAACAAGCAGTAAGAAAAAGTGGCAACCCTGTTTTGTATAAAGTCAGAAGTAAATTCATTGGGCATAAACAAATGAAGGTTGGAGATCCTTCGACAGGCTCAGGACAAGTTGAACAAATAGAAGCAGACAAAGTTTTTATTGTGGGAGGTACCCGTCCTGCTACTCCACCGATTCCGGGTCTTGAGAATACACCTTACCTTGATAGCACAAGGGCTTTAAGACTAGTTAGTCAACCAGAACATCTGGTAGTTATAGGTGGAGGTTATATAGCCGCAGAACTGGCTCATTTTTTTGGCTCATTAGGAACAAAAGTAACAATTCTTGTTCGGGGTAATGTAATGCTTTCTAACGAAGATGAAGAGATTGCGGCTTGGTTCACCAAAGAATTTTCTAAAAAGCACAATATTTTATTTAATGCTGAAACAGAGGCAGTTTCACATCAAAATGGTAAATTCATCATAAAGCTTAAAAGTGAGGAAGGGAAATTAGAGGCTGATCAGCTCCTTGTCGCTACGGGAAGAGCACCCAATACAGACATACTGAACGTTAAAGCAACAGGAGTGGATATAGATGATAAAGGATATATTAAAGTAAATGAGTATTTAGAAACAAACGTAGATGGGATATGGGCTTTTGGAGATATAGTAGGAATTTTACCATTCAGGCATACAGCCAATGACCAGGTAGGTTTTGCCATCAGAAACGCTTTTACAGATAAAAAAGTGCCTTTTGATTATTTTGCCATTGGCCATGCTGTTTTTTCTTCACCCCAAGTAGGTGGTGTTGGTAAAACAGAACAAGAGCTTAAAAGAGAAGGTATATCTTATAAAGTTGGTAAAGCAGAACTTAAAGATACAGGTATGGGTGGAGCTTTGCAGGAAAATGGTTTAGCGAAAGTGTTAGTTTCGGAGCAGAATAATATTTTAGGCGTTCATATTATTGGGCCTAATGCTTCCATTTTAATCCATGAGGCCATAGTTGCTATGAAGGCAAATGGAAAAGTGGAGGCAATTACAAATTCAGTTTATATCCACCCTGCTTTACCAGAATGGCTACAAAGAGCATTTTTTGATATTGGATAACAAAAATAATTATGTACGACGAAAAGAAACTTTTAGAATTTAGAAAACAAAAGGATGAGGCTTGGAAAAATGATAAAGAATCTCCCTTAACCGAAGAACAAAGGAGAGATTTTAAAGGGCTTGATTACTTTCCTGCCAACCCAGATTTAAGTTTCGAGCTAACACTCGATAAAAACCTTCCCGATGTAGGCAAGGAGGTAATTATTAAAACCACAGGTGGAGAGGAGCAAGTTTATTTAAGAGCTGGAAAAATTACATTTACAGTTGAGGGGAAAGAGATAGAGGCCTTAGTTTTTGAAGATCCAGAGCAAGAACAGTTTCAGTATTATTTACTCTTTAGAGACAAAACAACCGGAAAAGAAACTTATAAAAACGGCAGGATGCTGCAAATTCCTAAAAAAGCCCTTCGACATAGCTCAGGGCAGGGAGATAAATTAGTAATTGATTTTAACTACGCCTACAATCCATACAGTTCTTATAATGACAGGTGGGATTGCCCAATAACTCCGGAGGAAAACGTTTTACCAATTCCTATTAAAGCCGGAGAAAGGAAGCTTAAATGAACAAAAAAATTTTTAGGACTACTTGAGCACTGTCCAGTTGGAGGATTCGTCTTGGTTGCTAAAGTAAGGTCCTTCGTCTTGGTACTGGCACAGGTTTTGATCTCGCTTTGCTTTTGAAATTATCAGATCAGCTTTTGTTGCAATCCCCTTTTGTTGGTATTGAGCGAAAACCGCATCGCTCATGTAAGTAAAAACAGAGTCTAAGTCTGCAAACGGGTCTGTCCAGTTGTCAATTGTTTTAGGAGGAAACCCGCTTTTGCCGTACACAATATCAAAAGAGTCTCCCCGATTTTGCGAAACCGCAAGCCAGCCAATTAGTTCTCCTGCTTTTACTTTGTCTCCTAACTTTAGATCTGGCCGAATGTCTATATGCTGGACGCTAAAACTCCATACTCCCAAAGGCGGCACTAAGCCAAAAATCTGCATGGGTGTAATCCACATCTCGCCTTCAAGGTTCATGTTGGGTTCTGCGCGGACATCGGCAACAAACCCGTCGTAGGGCGAGTATATCTCAACAGTCTTTGCTTTATTAAATTCCGGCTTTACCCAAAAGTAATGCTTCATGTTTCTTTTATTTTCTGAACCGTTTTGAGGAACAGTAACGTGGCCAGCGCAGCTTCGGTATCTGGAAATCCTTTCTATTTTACTAAGATCGGTAAAATTCGCGGTAATTGTGGGCGGTGGTTGCCCTTGGGCGGATTTGATGGAAATAAACACTGCAGTAAATAAGACAACTATGAGAACACCAACGCCGATAAGAACCTTTTTGACCATATTACCACTATATCATAAAAATTATTTCCAAATTTGCAGCACTTTCCCAATATAACTGACGATTCCATAAAAGAAATCAAAAAATGCCATTCTTTTGCTATAATTTTGACTAATGGAAATTACGTGGATTATTGAAACGTTTGAAACTGCCAGTGGCGAAAAGATGGTTGATGAGTTTATCAAAAAGCAACAGACACAAACACAAGCCAAAATAGCACATAATGTTAGACTTTTAAAGCAGTACGGAAATACGTTAGGGCTTCCTCACTCAAAGGCGCTGGGAGCAGGACTTTACGAACTTCGTATTAGAGGCAAAGAGGAAATACGCATCTTTTACTGTTTTGTACCACGAAGAACTATTTATTTGCTTCATGGATTTAAGAAGCAAACCCAACAAATACCTTCAAAACATTTAAAGCTTGCGCTGCAAAGAATGAAAAGCTTGACAATGATATAACGTTTATGTTATACTTGGACTATGAGCAAATGGGAAGACTTGGAAAAAGAATTACTTTCTAATCCTAAGGTTAAAAAGGAGTACGACCGCTTAGCCCCCCGCTATGCTGTTATTTCTACTCTTCTTGCTGCTAGAATGAAAAAAGGAATGACGCAGAAAGATATTGCCAAAAAGTTAGGTACGAAACAATCTGCCATTGCCCGTTTTGAATCGGGAAACATTAATCCTTCTTTGGAATTTCTGCAAAAAATTGCTCGTGTAATGGGATACAAACTCAATATCCGCTTATCAAGGTAGGACAAATTAGAGTACCAGTTTTTCTCGCACTGTCGTGGTTAATAAATAATCGGTTCCAATTTTCATCAATATTTTTCTGATAACGTCGGGGTCATTGCCTCCAAAATGGTACCAACCCGGATCAACTCTCCCTACGTCTATAGATTCAGTATCGTCTCTTTCCCACTCAAGGTATGCATATAAAGGATGCGCCTCTGCGAAGCGCAACAATCGTTGAACCACTAAATCTTTTATAGTTCTTGGAATTACTCTTCCACTTCTTACAAAAGAAGGCATATCAAGAGATATTAAGTAGGGATGCAACCCTTGTGCGTCTAGAAGTTTTTCTACGTGATTAAAATCTGGATTAGACCAGTCTTCTACCTCTGCTTTCACAACGTGAGTAACCACCCCTAAATCTCGAGAAGCAGTTACTAAAGACGAGTTTTCATCTTCTGTTATTACGAAGTGATCATTTCCTATCTTGGTCGTTAGTCCTTGAGAAGCATTAACAGGAAAGTATTTATTTATTATTGCCGTGCGAACATCACTATCTTCAGCTCTGCTTATTTCTCTTCCAGCATCTCTTACATCTTTTTGTGCAAAAAGCTTGCCCAGTGGTCCCACGGTTGCATTTTCAGCGCTAGGTAGTATTCCTGGTAAATCCTGTATTCTCTGGCCAAGAATCCGCCGATAGATTGCTCTATAAATGGTTGGCGTGACACCTACAGAACCATAATACGGATCAGTTTCTTCATCTGTTACATCAATCCTTTTATATAAACCATCAAGAGCAGCAAGACGAGAAAACTGGTTTTGAGCCTGATCTTCGCCACCTATATCAAACACTTCTGCAAAATACCCATCTTTATGAGTATCCATGGGCCTACCCATCATCCCAAACCCTAACGGTCGTCTCCTTCGAAGCATCACAAGAGTATCTCCATTTCTACTAAGAAAGTAGGCAAGCGAATCAGGGTAGTCGTATTTCTGCCTAACAGGAGGAAGTTGAGAGAACTCAAATGCCGCCATAGCTAACATCTGTTCAAGAGGTGCGTAGTGAGCGTGTTCGCCGTCTTCGTTTCTGCGAATAAGCGCTTCATCTCTGTTCATGCGGGTATTATAGCACTATAGGTTGGTAAAAGCGAATAAGATTAGTTTCTCGTGTCTTCTTCCCACGGAGTCATGAGTTGAAAAAAGTTGCCGTCGGGGTCGGCAAAGGTGGCAATGAACATGCCTTCTGCTTCTCCTGGACTATATGGTTCTTTGATAACTTCTGCGCCTTTGATTATAATAAAAATCTCGCTACTCTTTGTAATTCTCTGGAGGGTTGAGGTGGAATTTGGCGCTGAGGGTTTTGAAGCTATAATATTAATGATCTCGTCTTTAATTCAAGCTCCTCTTTTACGAGATCGAATGTAACTATAAAAATATCAAAAAATCCCTTCTGTCCAACTACTCCATATCCAAATTTACCCATGCTTGATAAAAACCCTACCTCAATTTTGTATTCCCGGCCGCCCACAGCAATAGTTACAGGATGAAGATAATAAACTTCACTAACACCTGTTAAACCGGCAACTTTTTGTTCCTTGCCAATCTTTAGATTGATGCCTAAAATTTCTACTATTTGAGCATCAAATATACAAATATCTGCCCCAGAATCTACGAGTACTTCATACGGAACCTTTATTTTTTTGTGAATAATTTCGATAGGAATTACTGGACGCAAAATCGTTGGAGCGTAACTTTTGTAGTTAAATTTCATTGACTCCGTAGCCAACATAAGGAATCAGCTTTGGTGGCATCCGGGTAAGAATAGGTTTTAAGAATCCTTTTTTCCTTGCTTTATCCCAAGTTTCTTTTGCCGTATTTCCACTGGCAATTACTGTCTTTTCATCCTCTTGTAAGGCGACCCAAAGACCCTTGTATTTTTTATAAATTTTTGTCCAATCTATTGCCATAACCATATACTATCAGAAAATGAAATAGTAAACAATCCTTTTAGAAAATTCTCGACGAGAAGACTGAGTGATTGTAACTACCCCAAAATCAGCGACGCGATAGTTGCTAGGCCGGAGAACGCCATAACAATCGTAATAAACCAGCCAAAAAACGAAACAATTGGGTGGTTTACCCACTCCTTAAGTACTCTTTTGCTGCTTGTCATGTGGACTATCAAAAATAAGATGAGCGGTGCTACAAGTCCATTGATAACAGCCGTGTAGATAAGAAGCTTTATAGGATCAATGCCTAAAAAATTAATAGCAAGTCCAATAAGCATCGAAAACATCAAAACGCCATAAAACGCCCGTGCGTGGTGGAGCTTTCTGTATAAACCTGACGGCCACTTAAAGCTCTCGGCAACCGTGTACGCAGCAGACCCGGCTAAAACCGGAATCGCCAAAAGCCCCATCCCAACAATTCCTGTAGCAAACAGCAAAAACGCCTGCTCCCCTGCTAAGGGCTTGAGTGCCAACGCCGCATCAGCGGCAGTTGTAATATTGGTAATACCGTTTGAAAAAAGCACAGCAGCGCAGGTTGCAATAATAAAGTACATGACAACGTTTGACACAAACATTCCAGCCCATACATCAACGCGCATTTTTTTTAGTTCTCTATCGTTTGTCCCTTCGCGAAGACGAATCGTTGTTTTACCATGCGAAATTTCTTCCTCAACCTCATGCGATGTCTGCCAGAAAAAAAGGTACGGTGATATTGTCGTTCCTAAAATAGCGGTGATGAGAAGCAATTGCTCTTTTGAGAATGTAACAGAGGGAATGATTGTGTGTGAAATCAGGTCTGTAAGATCAATGTGGACGATAAATGCGGTTGCAACGTACGAAAGTAAGACGAGCACAAGATATTTCAGGTACTTTGCATACTGCTCGTACGGAGTAAATATCTGAAGCAAAAGGCAAAAGAATGTGAACGCAAATGCGAGCAGTGTAAAGCTCACATTCGGCCATATAAGCTGGGTGGCTTTAGCCATAGCGCCAATATCAGCGCCGATATTGATGGTGTTGGCAATAAACAGTGAAGCAGCGCATACATAGAGCACCCACTTTGGGTAGTTAATGCGGATATTCCCAGCAAGTCCGCGGCCGGTAACAAGGCCTATTCTCGCGCACATCTCCTGCACAATAGCCATTAAGGGAAACGTGAATAACGAAAGCCACAAGAGTTGAAAGCCGTACCGTGCGCCTGCTTGCGAATATGTAGCAATGCCGGAGGGGTCATCGTCGGAAGCTCCCGTGACAAGCCCTGGCCCTAAGCTTGCCCAAAACCCCCGCGCTTTTTTAATCTGCGTAATAGAAACAGCATCTTTCTCAATTTTCTTTGCGAGATCAAGGCTTTTCTCCAAAACAACAGCCGGCGACTCGGCAATTTTCTCGATTTCTTTGTCCATATAGTAATTAAAAAGAATCGCCGACTGTTTTGCAAGGAGAGGAAAAATGTGCTTCAAATTTGCACGACTTTTTCTACTGCTAAATCTTCAAAATTATTGCCCCCAATCTTTTCCGAGCACACAATGGTTGATCCTTCATTTTTACTAATCTGTAAATTATAGTATTCAGGGTGCATGGTATAGTAACAAAATGAATAGAGTTTTTTTCCATCTGACAAGCCGATGTTGAGAGCGTTGACTTGTTGGGTATTTTTGATAAGCAAATCCGCTGTTTTCTGCAGTGCTTCTTCTGGTGAAAATTGATTAAGATATTTTTTCAAAATACCCCAAATTTTTTCAGCTCCGATTCTGCCTGGAACCGAAAGGTGAACACCTTTTAGTAAGCCATTGAACACAAAGCTAAAGTTTTTATAGACATAAGGCTGATTGTATTCGATGTTGTTTTTGTCTTTTGGAAACGAGGCGCTTCTTGCATGGATTAAAAACATGTTGGTTTTGGGGAAAGTAGCAAATACCTTCCTGTCTTCCCACAGAGGTTTGAGCGATTTATATGCTTTCCACTCCTCATCCTCACACCACGAAATGCCCCACCCATCTCCTTGCCAATCGCCATCCAGAGCACGGCTTTTCTTTGTCATTTCAGAAAATTCTTTGAGGATTTTTTCTGGTTTTTGCTGTAATTCCGATCTAACTAAAGCAAATCTACACATGCTGCAAATGCCTCTACCGCTTTCTCAATATTTTCTTTACTAACAATAAACGGCGGCAAAAACCGAACGACATTTTCGCAAGCCGGAATCACCAAAATATGTTTGTCTTGCATGAGTTTAAGCAATTTATTTCGATGTTGAACATTAACTACAACACCAATCACAAGTCCTTTTCCGCGAGCATCTAAAATTTTGTCTGACTTGATTGATTGCAGTGATTCTATGAAATATTCCCCAAGTGTTTTCACTTTTTGCAAGGTCTGATTAGTAAGCACTTTAAGCGTTGCAATAACCCCTGCGCATACTAATGGATTGCCGCCAAATGTTGAAGTATGGATGTGTTTTGGTATTGCGTCAGCGACAGACTGCACAACCACTGTCGCGCCAACCGGAACTCCTCCTGCCAACCCTTTTCCAAGACACAAAATGTCGGCGGAAACACCCTCTGCACTGCTAGCCAAAAAGCTGCCAGTCCTGCCAACGCCGGTTTGGATTTCGTCAATAACAAGCAAAATACCGCGCTTGTCACAAATTTCCCGAACCTTCTTTAGATATCCGTCATCCGGAATAATAATGCCTCCTTCTCCTTGCACCGGCTCAACAATAAACGCGGCTGTATCGTAATCTATTGCACGCTCAAGCGCCTTCTCATTATTAAACGGAATGTGCAAAAACTGCCACAAAAGCTTCTCGAAAGGCTTTCTGTATTTATCGCCAGAAGTTGCCGAAAGTGCGCCTAATGTCTTGCCGTGATAACCATTTTCGCAGACAATAAACTTCTTCTTTCCTGTCTTTAGCACTGCAAATTTTAATGCTGCCTCGATTGCTTCGGTTCCTGAATTTGCCCAGTACACCTTGCTATAAGGATCACCACACCGTTTGATAAGCATCTCAGATGCAATCGCGCGGGTATCGTTGTTAAAACTTCCATGCAGCACCGAAAGTTTTTGCAGCTGATCGTTTAGTGCGCGTGTGATCGAAGGGTGACTGTGGCCAAAAATGTTCACCCCGTAATTGCTCATCATGTCCAAATATTTTTTGCCATTTTGGTCATAGAGATAAACTCCCTCGCCTTTGACAAGGGTAATTTGCCGGTCTGGATATGAATTGACAGTAAACTGTTGTTGCAAAACTCGATAATCTTTCATAGCTTAAGAAATCACTGTTCCTTTTCCTTTAAGAGCTTTCAGAACCGGATGCTCCACCCTTCCGTCACCCCAATAAACTGCTGAAACCCCGTTCGCAAGCGCTTTCTGTGCGCCTAATATTTTTTTCTTCATTCGTCCTTTTGCGAATTGTAAATATTCCTCAAGTTCTCCCTTTTTGATCTTTCTGATCACACTTTTCTCATCATGCACATTTTTGAGTAACCCCGCTGCCTCAAAAAGTGAGACAACCTTGTCTGATTTTAGTGCTCCTGCTAATACTGCAACAGCTAAGTCATTATCTGTGTTGACAATTTCGTTTTGCAAACTAATCGCCGGCGGGCACAGCACGGGTACATAATTATTATTGAGCAACAACCAAAGCAAATCGGCATTAACTTTTTCAACTCTCCCAGTAAAATTATCCCGAACTATTTTTGTCTTACCATCTTCTACCGCGTACACGACGTCTTTTCGTTTTGCCTGCCAGAGTTTCCCATCAACGCCGGATAAGCCAATTGCATTAACATTGTGTTTTAGCAAATTCGCTACAATTTTTTTGTTCTGCAACCCGCAGTAAACCATAAGAAACACATCTATTGCCGCTTTGTCTGTATACACACTTGATACCCCTGAAGGCGATGTAATCGTTTTTGTCGGAATTCCTAATTTTTGAGCGATTTCATCCCGCGTTTCGCTTGCACCATGCACAACAACAACCTGCTCTTTTTCTAAAAGAAAAGCAATGTCCTGGCAAATTCCATCAATGTTGATGTTTTTTCCCCCACCGATTTTGACAATAATCATACTATTAAATTGGGTGCAAACCAGGAGATGTAAGCGCGGTTGTCTCCTCAAATCCATACATCACGTTTAGCGCCTGCACCGCCTGACCGGCTGTTCCCTTCACTAGATTATCTATAGCGCCAATTGCCACGAGACGATTCGTCTTCCAATCAAGCTCGAATCCAATGTCGCAGAAATTCGTCCCTTGCAAAATTTTTGGCTCCGGATAGCGGTAAATCCCCGTGCTTTCTTTGACAATTCGAATAAATGGCTCATCCTTATATTCGGCTCGATAAGCCCTCCACACATCTTTCTCCTCAACGCCTTTGTTGGGCACTGTGTGAATAGTAACAAGAAGCCCTCTTACCATGTCAATTGCAGTTGCCGAAATCGCAACACTTAAATCACCGAATTCTGAAAGCTCTTGCTCGATTTCAGCCGTATGCCGATGTCCTGACGGCATGTACGAGCGAACAACGCCGGCTCGCTCCGGGTGGTGCGTAGACAGGCTTGGCGACATGCCGGATTGGGAACTACTCATCTTCGCATCAATAATCACGTTTTCTTTAATAAGTTTATGCTTCACAAGCGGATAGAGCGTTAAGATAGAAACTGTGGCCTCGCACCCTGCGCACGCAACGTATGAAGCTTTTTTTATTTCGTTTCTATGTAATTCGCAAATGCCATATACAAATTTTGAAAGAAGTTCTGGCAAAGCGTGTTCGCGTTGGTACCAGCTTGTGAACACCGAAGCCTTGTGGAGCCGAAAGTCCGCACCCAAGTCAATTATTTTTTCTGCTTTTTTTTGCAAATCTTTCATAATCCCCATTGACTCGCCGTTTGGCAACGCCACAAAGAGTAAATCGCATTTCTTAATGTCCTTTGGATCAATAAACAACAAATCCGTTGCTTTTCGTAAGTTAGGATGAATAAGCGAAACGGGACGCCCCGCAAATTTTCGCGATGTGACTTCCTGGACTTTCACCTTTGGATGGAACAGAAGAATTCTAAGGAGCTCCCCGCCGGCATAGCCCGATCCGCCTAAAATAGAAACTGTGATCACAAAGATTGCGCTACCTTTCTTACGTATTTTATAATCTCGCCAGAAATTGAAACGCCAGTTGGAATCTCTGAATTTTTAAATTCCATAGTGTGGTTGATTTCGTTAATAGTTAACCCACTGTCTGTTTCAAACACATCCATTGCCAATACGCCTGAACTTACTGCTTTCGAGGCTTTTGCGGCAATACTTGAGATTTGCTTAGTTACTGAACAATTTGTCGCTACCCCGCCCCGCGCTGTGTTTGTTATCCAATGAGAAGAATTTCTGTAAATTGCACAGATTGTTTTGTCGTCAATGACAAAAACCCGAATATCTCTTCCCTTTGGTTTTTTGACGTACTGCTGGATATAAAATGCTTTCTGCTGCGGAGAACCTAACACTTCCTTATGCTCCAATACTGCTTCAAGCGCATCTAAGTCGTTTATTTTTGCCAATAATCTTCCCCATGAGCCAAGGTTTGGTTTGATAACAACAGGAAATCCGCCTAGCTGCTTAACTGCCTGTATTGCTTGCGCGGTTGAAAACACCAAGGCAAACTTGGGAGTAGGTATGCCAGCTCTTGCCAAAACAAGCGATGTAAGAAATTTGTCTTCGCAGATAGCAGCAACACTTGAGGAATTCACAACAGGAATACCGATTGACTCTAAAAACCGTGTTGCGTACATGCCCTTGACTGTCGAAACACAGCGCTCAAGCGCTATATCAAACGCTCTCTTGTACGTTTCGGGGTTAAAGACTTCAGAACGAACATCAACCAAAACAGTGTTGATTTTTTGTTTATTGGCAGCGGCAATGAGGAGCTTTTCGTCTGCACGAATAGTGGTGTGCAGAATACCAAGTGTTAGGGCCACTTTACTCCCCCCAATCTTCCTCAACTACAGGAGCTTTGGAGAGGCGGATTGTTGTGCCTTTGATATTTTCAATGACAAGTCCTGTTTTGCATTCTGCACACGAGATAACTTCGGATACTTGCGTGTTTTGCGGAATTTTGACGTCTGCGTCGCACACAACACATTCACTGGATAAAATCTGCAACTGCTGCATACTGAAATTATTATAGCGACTAAAAACAGCTTGTCAATTTTTTGCTCAAATTTGACAAATTTTGTATATTTTGTTACACTCGTAACACATGATAAGTATCACAGACGTTGTAACCAATATCGTTAAAACGTCGCCGTTTTTGGAAGAGGCGCTTACTCGAGATATTCTGTCTTACTCTGCGCTGGCACGAGAGCTTATACCTAAAATTGAAAAAACGCTTGATAAAAGTGTCACGCGGGGCGCAGTTGTTATGGCACTCAAACGTATATCGGTCAAACGCAAACTTGCAAAAAAACGCGTGCAGGAAGTTCACTTACTATCTAACCTTACTATAAGGGCAAATCTCACAGAATTCACATTCGTCAATTCCTACACTATGGCGCAAAACCAAAAGAAACTCTTCTCCAGCATTGGAAAAAAAGGCGACGTTTTTATAAACATGGCGCAAGGGATACACGAAACGACATTTATTGCGAGCAATGATATTGTTGCAGATATCGAGATTATTTTTCAAAAAGAAACATTGTTATCCAAGACAAGCCAACTCTCCTCTATTACCATCAGATTTCCAAAAGAGTATCTGAAAACTCCCGGCGTGTACTACACAATTATGAAGCTTTTGGCCTGGGAAGGAATTAATGTTGTTGAGGCTGTATCTACTTACCTTGAACTAACCCTTGTTTTGGAAAACAAAGATATTGAAAAAACATTTTCAATTATTTCCAATTACCAAAAATAGTCAACTAGTTTTTTTGTTATAATAAAAGCGCAATGAAGCTTTTTATCTCCACAGCGCTTCTTATTTTCCTCGCCGAGCTAGGAGATAAAACACAGTTGGCAACCATGACCTTATCTGCAAAAGAAAAATCGCCTCTTACTATCTTTGTCTCTGCCCTATTTGGTTTTGCCTTAGCAACACTTCTTGCCGTAGCTGTTGGATCGCTTTTGAATAAAATTATTCCCATAGAAATTATTGAAAAAGTCGCCGCAATAGCGTTTATCAGCATAGGTATATTGATGCTTCTTGGTAAGATATAAATTTTTTATGAACAAGATTGCCCTTGTCATTTCCGGCGTTTTTTTACTTGGTGTTTTATTTCTCCTGTTTCTTCTCTCGTCTTCTCCCAAACAAGAACAAACACAACCGCAAAAAAAAGAAAATGCGCCAAAAACGCAAGTTATTGCAACGAATTTAGATACGCCGTGGGGTCTTGCCTTTTTGCCAAATGGCGAGCTTCTTGTGACCGAGCGGCAAGGAAACGTAAAGCGTATTGATCAAAACGGAAACGTCGCAACTGTTGCCACGCTTTCGAAAGTCCAAGAAATTGGTGAAGGCGGCTTACTGGGCATTGCCCTGCACCCGGATTTTTCCAAAAACAATTTTGTCTATTTTTACTATACATATAGTGCGGCTGGAAACGACACGCTCAATCGCGTGGTGCGCCTAACGTACAAGAACAATCAATTGAGCAACGAGCAAATTATTGTCGACGCGATTCCAGGCGCCAGTAATCACAACGGCGGCCGCATAAAATTCGGCCCTGATAAAAATCTTTACATTACAACCGGCGACGCGCAAAATCCATCGCTTTCGCAAGACAAAAATTCCTTAGCAGGTAAAATCTTGAGAGTTACCGATGAAGGGAAACCTGTGCCCGGCAATCCCTTTAATAATCTAGTGTATTCATACGGCCATAGAAACCCACAAGGAATTGCTTGGGATAGTAAAGGAAGGATGTGGGAAGTAGAACATGGGCAGTCTGCAACTGATGAACTCAACAGTATTGAGATGGGTAAAAATTATGGCTGGCCGGAGATTCAGGGCGATGAAGAAAAAGTTGGCATGGTAAAACCACGAGTGCATTCAGGCGCAAACACAACCTGGGCGCCATCCGGCGCAGCAATTGTTAACGATAAACTATATTTTGCTGGCCTTCGCGGGCAATCGCTCTATCAAGTTTCTCTCAATTCAGACAGAATCTACAAAATGGAACAACCGCTTGAAGTTAAGTCACTTTTGCAGGGTGAATTCGGACGTCTCCGAGACGTAGTGCTTGGACCAGACAATATGTTATATATTACAACTTCAAACCGCGACGGCCGCGGGTCCCCCGCCGAAGACGACGATAAAATCATTAAGGTAAACCCCAAACTCCTGCAATAGTCCTTACGCACGCAAGGCGAGGCCTTGCAAAGCTAAAAAGACTCTGTTAGTATGTAAGTATGCCAGCAAGAAATTCTAGAAAGCAATACATTAATGACGCTTATTATCACATTTATAATCGTGGCGTTGAGAAAAGAAAAATTTTTATGGACCAACAAGACTATGGTGTTTTTCTGTCTTATCTCAAGCAGTATCTGACCCCCAAAAATGAAAAAGAACTAAGAAAACAACTTGCTAACTCTGACATTTCATCAAGACACAAAGATAAAATCCTTAAATTACTTCGATTAAACAATTTTTGCGGAGAGATTACTCTTCTTGCATATTGTCTTATGCCAAATCACTTCCACTTGTTTGTTAAACAAAAAGGTGGCGGCGTTATTGACGCATTTATGAACTCCTTAGGAACTCGATATACGATGTATTTTAACAAGAAATATAAACGTGTGGGTTCTCTTTACCAGGGTGTATATAAAGCTGCGCTAGTTTTGTCCGAAGATCAATTTATCTATCTATCAAAATACATTCATAAACAAGCTGTCCCAAACCAACCCTCATCTTATACAGAGTATTTGGGTAAGAGGAACACTGAATGGATAAATACCAAAGAAATATTGTCCTACTTCTCAAACACAAATCCTACCTTGTCGTACCAATCGTTCGTTGAAGAAACTGAAGATTTCGGCAGAATTCAAAACATAATTCTCGAAGAGGATGAAGTTTAGCTTCGCAAGGCGAGGCCTGGGAAGCTACTGGGAAGCTAGAATAGGCACTGCCTTCTCCGCTTACAGGAGTCCTATAGCATTTGACTTACGCCTTCTTTTCTGTTATGCTTGTGCTCTGCAAATTAAGCCAATTTTGGGCTCCGCCAGCTGGCGGATTGCATGCCCAAATGGAGTCTAATTTGCACTCAATTCTGCTTTGCAGAAGCACCTTAAAAAGTTGCGGTTTCTAGATGTTGCCTATGGCTTTTTGAGCCCATTCGACTGCGCTCAGGGTTCGAGCGGCTCTAGGCAACATCTATCACAATTTTGGAGGCTCAACCATAGCATTCATCGATCGTTTGTAGACGTTGAAGAGGACGCAGAAGCTGCGTTCTCACCGTTCAGTCGCGCAAGCGACAAAGGAGAGAGATCGTGTCAATCATTGTCCTGCATGCGCCTGACAACTTCCAAGCGGAGGTTGAAGAGGCAGCCGAGATGCTTCGCCAGCACGGACTGAGTGTCAGGATCGAGTGGTATCAGGCAGAACCCCGCAAGGGACTCACGGCGCCTAACCCACCGACCAATGACGAGAAGTTCGAAATAAGAAAGGGAAGCCTCGGCATTCGAGAGCTACGAGCTCTTCTAAGTCAAGGTGTCACGCTCTTTTCCATCGCCCACACGACGATTAACAGACGTATACTCATCCGAATCGTGGGCGGTTGGGTTCTGATCGGGTACCACTGCGATTACCAATCGTCAGATCTTTGGCCCGATCGACTCATTCTTCGACGCATGGGAGAAGGGAGACCAGGAGGCTGGATCACAAAGTACTACTTTGCGATCGTGAGCCTCGTTAAGTTTCAAGAGGCCGTTAAAGAAGGGCGTGGGTGGGTCCGTCTACTCGTGCTGGATATGGTCCGTGACGTTGAGGAAGAACTCCCGAGCTTTGAGGCTCTCACCGCCCGCATGGGCTGGGACGGCTCCGCACCCAAGCGCTGAATCAGCCTCGTTCAGTTCATCCCATCGGCGCTGGTTGCACCTGCGGAACAATCCAAAGGGAGGATTCTATTCCCCGCCGATTGGGCCACTTGCTCGGCAAATCTCAAGAGCCGAGTGAGTTAGCGACATGGAGGAAGACATGAAGAAGCTAGAATGGCTCCGACAACGACTTGACCCGTTCTACGTCATGGTCAACCGACAACTGAAACCTTTCTATGCGGAGCCACCCGACTGGGTAAAGCTCCCTGGAGTGGTGAGGGCGCAGAACGTCACCGGCCGCCACAAGTTCCTGCGTGACAACACATGGAAGCACGCAGATATCCTGTGGTGGAACGTTGCGTGCCTGCTGGCAAGTTTCTATGGGATGTACAATCTACCGAAGGACGTACTAGGCAATGTCCTCGTCGGACTACTCGGTGTGTCTACGGTAACTGGTGGGGCGTGGTTCATCATCACGTTCGCCAGCATCCCGGATGAACTGGCTGAAGTCGCCATGCAGGTGACGTACGACATGTTTGCTGCGTTTACCTGCTCGTTGACCACCACGTTCGTTGCGATCAGCTACAGCGTTGAGCATAATCTTGCTGTGCTGGCGATTCTGCTCTTCGTCTTCGCTCGGGTTCTACGGACGTGTATCTCCTACGACACCACCGACGGCTTAAGGCTCGGACTGGACAAGGCACTCTTCAGGAATGCATTGGCCGGCCTCAAGTTTTACCAGAACCAGGGGGTGAGGCCCGAGGATATCGGTGTAGATTAATTGACTTCTGCGGGAGGCGGGAAACCGCCCGCCCTGACATGCCGTAAGGCGTGGCAGGCCTCTTGCACGTTCAGTCGCTTCGGCGACAAAGGAAAAGACATGGCACCACATCCTTATATCCCACTCGTCCCCAGCGACCTATACGAGGTCACCGACGCTGAGCATGAGCAGGTCGCCCGACTGCTAGTAGAGATCCAAAAGAGGCTCTTGCAGCGCGGAAGGGACTCCGACGCAGATGAGCTTGTGCTTACCTATGAGGTGATGATCCTAGGGTTTGAACTTTCTCCTCGCCTGGTGGCCTACTGTCTTCAAGCCATGCGGGAAAGAGGCTGGGACATCGAGGAGCGCAAGCAAGGTGAGGTGGTTTTCCATCTCCCCAAGCACCGGCGTTAAAAAAAGCACTTTGGGCAATCCTGCCCAAAACAGAGAGTGGGTGGATATGTGAGACCCCACGTCGAGGCAGGCGCCTCGAACTTTCCCAAAGGAGGGAGAACCGCAACAGACAAGGTGCGGAAGGCACCAGTGGGTGACAGCTCGGATTGGGGGAAGCGAGGTTTCGCAATTGCGCGATTTCCGCGCTCCCCGTCCGACGTTTGTCGACAATACCCCTGGTGCCTTTTTGCTGTTTATGAACCACTTGCATTCACTACACAAACAGTGCTACTGTAAATTAGGATGAAAACTATTCTTCTTGAAAACATCGTCAAAAATGCTATCGTTTCCATTTTGCTCATCGCTCTCTACCCAACTGTCTATTCCTCTTTTAATGCGTTACAGTTTCTGGATAAATCAACCGCTGTAAGTTTCTTAGCCGCTATCGGCTTGGTATCGGTGATTGCCTGTTTTGGGAATTTCGCGTTTACCTACGAAAAAATCAAAGATCAGAAGTTTGACCATCGGTTGTTTGCCCATGTTACCACTAGTCTTCTAATGCTTATTATTGGGCTCACGCTTGAGATGACTTCGGTGGTTGTTCAAGTAGTAATTGGCAATTTTGTAATTTTTAACTTCTGCCTTTTCCTTCTTTACGTAGCATCGGTGTTCTATGACTTCTGGGATCTAAACCGTGTTGAACTCTAAAATTATTTTAAGTAGTTATCAAAAAACGCAACTGAACGCTCAAGCGCAGTATAGAGATTTCCTGCAATATTGTGATCATCCCCATCATACACATAGAGTTCAACCTCTTTCCCTTCGCGTTTGAGCTCTTCCGCAAGTTTCTCCGAAAATTCTACAGGCACAGAAGCATCGGCAGTCCCATGATGTAACTGTAATGGCCCGGAAATGTCAGAGAGAAATGAGTTTGCCGAGATAGAGTTCCAAAAAGCAGGATTCTCCTCTGGAGAACCATACTTTTCGACAAGCTCCTGTCGCCAGCGTCTGGCGCCCGAAGGCAGCGGCTGGGGCGTAAAAGTTGAACGGCGCCAGTTGTTGATTAGGTCTGGATACGACGCAACAACACCCGCCCAAATAACGCCGACCTTTATGTCTTTTGAAACAACCATAGCCCGAATGGTAATGTGCCCGCCCATCGAATGCCCCCACATGCCGATGCGAAGTGGATCGGCATCTTTATATTTTTTCATTGACGAAACAGCGTTAAGGATATCAACAGTATACGCGCTTGAGCCATACGCGCCGGCGGCAGTGCCCTCGGAGTTTCCATGTCCTCGGTAATCGGGCTTAAAGACAATGTAGCCGTTCCGAGAAAACGCATCTATGTACACAACGTAGCGTTCTGTTGTTTGGTACTCTTTTGGCGGAATGTAACCGTGGTTAAAAATAATAACAGGCCACCCATTTTTAGGTTTTCCTTGTCCTGAACTTGTCGAAGGATCGCCATTCGGAACAGTGAGCAGCGCATAGATTTTAAACCCCTCTGACTTGTACGACGCAATATATCGTTGATAATTGACGCCCGGCGCAAGCGTTTCTTCAATCACAATATCGCTTCCTGGATAATTCCCCTCTCGCAGCGCTTGAATCGAAAGAGGATGTAATGTATTTAATCCACCATCATCTTCAAGTTGCCCAAACTCATTAAGCCCACTCTGCCCTGCTTTTTCTATTTGGCTATTGCTATAAAAACGGAAATAAATCGCAGTACCAATAATAAGAGAGATTACAAAGAGAAAAAAAAGTTTTGCTTTTATCATGTAAGCAGAAAAATCAATTATAGCAAATTTCAATTAACCCGATCCCGTATCGGAATTGAGGCTCTGATGCAGTTATTCCTTATGTGGGTTAGCTCAACAACGCCCCGCCGTCAACTATAATTTGGCTTCCCGTCATGTACGAGGACATGTCAGACGCTAAAAACAGCGCCGCTTTGCCGATTTCGTCTGCTTCCCCAAGCCGGTGCATAGGAATTTTTGCCAAAAACGCCTCAAGCATTTTTTGCATGTCAACGCCCTGCGGCATCGGCATTGCTTGTTGAAGTTTTTGAACTCCGGGAGTTAAGATACCGCCGGGCGCAATGGCGTTAACCCAAATTTTGTGGGGCGCAAGCTCAAGCGCAACGTTTTTCTACAATATTTGGCAACTTCTGGTAATATTAGGAAATATTTGGTAATATTAAGAAAACATGTCAATTCCCCGTAATACCCTCTTTATTAAACAAGAAGCTATTTTGGAAGTAATAGAGGAACACCAACTCGTTAATTTTAAAACGATTCAAAAAAACTTCTTTGGCACAAACGAAAGAACGCTCCGATACCACATCAAAAAGCTTATTGACGCAGGTTTTGTCCGCAAACACGGCACCACCAAAGGCGCCCACTACGAAGCAGTATCTAATGAATAATCTTGCAAGTTTTGCTATGCTTAAGAAGTGGACACTCTAAGCGTTTTGCTGCAGCTTTTTGTTATTGCCCTTAAATTCCTCGTTCCTGCAACCATGCTGTGGTTTCCCTTTCCCGCGGCGTGGGGAAATTATTTTTTAGACGTTGTTGACGGCGACATACTCCTACTTTTGGGAATGGATGAAGGCGTATACCAAACCATTGATAAATTCGCAGACTACATTTCCTACATTTTCATGCTAGTTTTGGGTCTTCGCTGGCAGATTCGAAAAACCATTATCGCGCTTTTTGCCTACCGAACAATCGGGCAAGTCCTCTTTTTTGCAACGCGCAACGAAACAATGTTTTTCTTTTTCCAAAACTTTCTCGAGCCGCTTGTCATGGCATACACGCTTCTTCTTTTTCGAAACAAGACTGAACCGAAGGCGTACAAAAGTTACAAGAAACATTTTTACCTAATTTGGGCAATCATTATTGCCTACAAGGTGTGGAACGAATGGTACCTCCACCTTGCCAACGTTGACCTCTCGCAATTCTTCTTTGGATTTTCGGGGTAATTCAAACTGATGACCGTGGCGTTGATTGCGGCTTTAAGAGATCGTGTTTGCGCTTGAGGCCGATGAGGTGAAGGATGATGAGAACTGCTGTTGCGATGTACATGATCAAAGGGATTGGACTCCAAATGTTTGCAAAATGCGAGCCGATAAGCGTTGCGTGAATAACAACAGCAAATCCTGCTAAGTACACAAACTGGTGCAAACGCTTCCAGCGTGCAAAGGTGAGTTTTTGAATCACAACATCAAACGATGTGGCTGTCATAAACAAAAGAACAAGAAACGCGATATTTCCCAGTACGACAGCAATCTGGTATTTTACCGGCAGCTGCAAAAGAGCAAATGGGCCGCCCAGCACATCGTAAAGTCCAAACCGAACATGCAAAAGTACAAAGAAAAACGCCGAAACGCCAATCGCGCGGCGTGCGAAAATATATTTAGCCCGCAGTGGCAGCCATAATGCAAGTTTTGTCAGCGGCCCGCAGAAAAGTGCAACGTACAAATAAATTACTGCAGTGAACGCATATACCTGTGCCAGTGTGGTCGGCACAAACGCTTGTTCCGTTGTCTGTACAACGGTACTGTACTCTACAACCGCAACAACACCGCTTGTCAAAAGCACGTAAAACCGCATGTTTCTCAAAAGCGACCGCATGTGAATTGCTACTCGACGATAAGCGTGCCTACCATTCCGTCTTCTTTGTGGCCGGCGACCGAACAGTAAAACTCAAATGTTCCTATCTTATCGGCAACAAATTCGACAGTTTCTTGACTTCCGGCGCTAAGCTGCTTTGTTGCAACATTAAATCCTGGCAAAGTCAAATCATGTGAACCACTCTCGTTTTTGAATGTTATCCTCACCGTATCGCCTTTTTTTGCACGAATTTCATTTGGAACGAACTGAAACGGACTCCCCGCAACCGTTACCGCAACAACATTTTCCTCCGCCGCAGATGGTGAAGCGCTTTCCTCAACAACCGTTTCCGTGACGTTTGACCCTGGAACAGGAACAGGTTCCAAAGGCGCTTGTGGAGAACGGGATTGCACAAAAATGATGCCGCCGACAAGAACGACCCCTAAAACAGCAATAAGCAAATATTTATTCATCTCCTCACCTCCTTTGGCAATAATGTTGCTTTTAATTGTAGCAACATTTTGTGCAAAAAGGCAACGGAGTGGTTTCTTTTTGCCTTTAAGGGGAGCTTTTCCGCCTCTTTGTCGAGCCTGCGAAAGCCCTATGGCAATTGCTTGTCTGCGGCTCTTCACGCGCAGCCTTTGACCACATTTAGTCAAACACAAAATACCATACCCGCTTGCGTTATTGGACAATTGGCAAGAAGGGGCATTTCAAGGTTGATAAAGGTAACATCACGATGCAAACCAAACCCAAAAAAATAGTGTTAAGTAATCTCGTCGTCTTCACTTAACGCAGCATCGGCAAGATTTTCGTGTTTTGCGTGTTGTTTGTACGCATGTATCGTATCTAATCTCTTTTTGTAGAGAAACAGCGCAACAATCAAAACAACAAGAACAAGTAAAATTACAATATCAATTAGCACGTTATCAGTATATGTGCAGTAGTAAACCCTGTCAATACAGCCTGGAAAAGCGCGCGCTAAAAAATGAGAGGCTGCGTTCTATGGCTATTACCCAGCTGCCTTTGGAAAAATTGTGGTCGTCGCCTGAATAAATGTAATAGGTGACGTCTTTGTCAAGTTTTTTAAGCGTGCCGTTGAGCTGATCCGACCATTTTTGCGGCACTGCATCATCTGCTTCTCCTTGATGCAACTGAATTGGCGCGGTGATGTTTTGAAAATAATTTGTCATCGAGTACTGTTCTACATCATAATCTTTCTCAAAATTCGCTACTACTTTTCGTAAGTACTTTCCGTGATCATCGTACTCATCAGTGTAGTACAAGATCGAGTATGGAAACGGCTTAGACACAGGATTCCACAAAACCGTCGGATATGGCTTACCTGTGATGGCAAGAACGGAGAGTGCAATGTGTCCGCCATTGCTATGCCCCCAAATGCCTATTTTACTTTCGTCTGATTGAACAGAAAGCCCTTCCTCCTGAAATGCTTCATTGAGATTTGGGAGGGCATTAAGCAGAGAAAGTACAGTTGTGTATGTCTGGAACCGCTCTTCAATCGCATCATTTGACGGCATATCCGACTCGCCGTACCCTAAAAAATCCGGCGCAAGTGTGATAAAACCGTTTTGGGCAAAATACTCGCCTCCTCGCCGCGTCCCTTCACCTGTTACATATACTTCCCGATCAACGTAGCCGCGAAGCATCACGATGATTGGATATTTTCCTGCTGTTTTTGGAACGTTGAGCAAGCCACTAACCTTTTTTACTTGCCCAGAGCTTGTCGAAGGGTCGTAAAAATAGAACATGTATGATGAAAATGCGTCTTCATCTTTTTGCTGTTCTCCTATTGTTATAGTGCTAGGTTGAGCTGTTGTTTTTTGCAAACTCGCAAACTCGTATTTCGCAAGAGGTTTTGGTGTTGGGGTTGGCACTAGTTGCCCAAGAGGGCTTATGAACTGTTTGTTGGCAATAAACTGCGAACCAAAGAAAATAGCAGTAGGGATAAACACAATAAAAAACCCAATCCAAAACGCTCTTTTCACCAACCTATTATAACATCACGCATCACGGTCACACGGACACCTGTTATTCGTTTAATCTATTGACGCGATCGCAGAGTCAAATTAAATGATCAGTCAGTCTTCTATCAAATTCTTCCATGGAGGAAAGCTAAACGGAGTTTTTCCGGAAATTTTTCGATGGCGTAACGAAGCATGGTGCGGGGCATTTGTTTGTAATGCTTTTTGAGGAACTCTTCTTCGATTTTCTGATCGCGATTGCCAATTTCCCGCAGCATCCAGCCAACTGCTTTTTGGATAAGATCGTGTTTGTCATTTACTAATATTGTTGCGATCTTCAAAGCATCAGTGAAATCTTTATTTTTGATGAAATGAAACGTTCCCATAATAGCGATTCGCCGTTCCCAAATGCTTTTTGAGGCTGCGAGTTTGTAGAGAATAGCTTTTGAGCGATTGAGCAGAAACGGCCCCACAATTTTTGGCGCAGACAAATCAATAAGATCCCAATTGTTAATGAATTTTGTGTTTGTAAGATAAAGATCAAAAATGGTTTTCGCAACATTTTTATCGGCTTTTGCAAACCGCTCAACCAAAATGAAAAGCGCAACCAACCGCTCTTCGTGGTATTTTGAATGAAGTAAACGCCGAACATCTTGCAAAGAAAGCTTTTTGAACTTAAGAGCGATAATTCGGGATTGCGGCACAGTGAGTCCTAAAAACACATCGCCAAACCCATACTCTCCTCTCCCTGTCTTAAAAAACCGCTGAAAAACAATTATCTTTTTGGGATTTTTAAGCTTTCTTATTGTTTGTTGTAATGTCAAAAGCATATCTTACATGATACAATAATACTTCCCTATGGAGCAAAAAAATATATCGCCTGTTCGTTATCCCGCGCTTCAATCAAAAGATTTCCGGTTGTTTTGGCTTGCGCAATTCGTCTCAAACTCTGGCAACCAAATGCAAATTGTTGCCGTTAACTGGCAAGTATACCTTTTAACCAACTCGCCAATTGCCCTTGGAATGATTGGACTCTTGCGTTTTTTGCCAATTGTCATCTTTTCCCTTATTGGCGGTTCGTTTGCCGATTCGCATAACCGTAAAAGCATTATGGCAATTTCGCAAACAATTTTAGGAACACTGTCTCTCATTCTTGCAACAACAACATTTACCAATACGATTACTCCAACGCTTATTTTTATCATAACGTTTATTGCCTCAATTGCGATGTCATTTGACATGCCGGCCAGACAATCATTTGTCCCAAATCTTGTTGATCGAAAACATTTACCAAATGCAATGAGCTTATACGCAATCATGTTTCAAACAGCAAGCATTGCTGGGCCAAGTCTTGCTGGTATATTAATCGCAAAATTTGATGTCGGAGGCATTTACGTAATTGATGCTGCCTCGTTTGCGATTGTTTTAACGTCGCTTTTTTTTATTAAAACACCAGGTGATTTACACGTTGGTAAAACGCAAGTTTCCTTGACTGCTGTAAAAGAAGGACTACAGTTTGTAAAATCAAAACCGCTTATTTGGTCTACCATGCTTTTGGATTTTTTTAGCACATTTTTCTCCTCTGCCACTGCCCTTTTGCCAATTTTTGCCAAAGATATTCTGCGCGTTGGGCCACAAGGACTTGGGCTTTTATATGCAGCACCTTCAATTGGCGCAGTGATTGCCGGATTTATTATGGCGCATCTTGGAACAATTCGACGACAAGGGTATATGTTACTGCTAGCGGTTTCTTTTTACGGACTGGCAACTGCACTTTTTGGTGTCTCACGAATTTTCTGGCTTTCAATAGTTGCTCTCATGCTTGTTGGTGCCGGCGATAGTGTGAGTGTCATTATTCGAAACACCATTCGCCAACTTTCAACCCCGGACTATATTCGGGGACGCATGGTGTCGGTAAATATGATTTTCTTCCTCGGCGGACCGCAGCTTGGCGAATTTGAAGCTGGCATGCTTGCCGCTTTAATGGGCGCTCAAATGTCTGTTGTTACCGGCGG
>JACQKQ010000041.1 GCA_016204465.1 Candidatus Levyibacteriota bacterium | reverse complement strand
GGAACAAAAACACCAAAAGGCTCAGAGACAAAAGCAATCCTTACTTCACTCTTTGATACCTGGCAACTGCAAAACCTTAACCCTCTTCAACAATGCCGCTTGCTCTTAACTTCATAGCAGAAGTGTGAGTTCATTCCAATTCTTTAGTATCTTGACAAGCGTTTGTAAATACTACATGATAAAGTAGTGGTCAACGCGGTTGTATCTCTTACTTGTGCTTCTCTTAGGAATTCCACTAGCTGTTTTGCTAGCAAGCGGCAGCGTTAACCTACCCTCTCCCACAGAGAAAAAAGCAGAGTTTAAACAGGCAACGCCTGAGAACCTCGCCAAACTTTCCCCCGAACAACTGCTTCTTGGAAGAACAAAGGAGGTAGATTACAAATCAACTCTGGAAAATGATGCTACAAAAACATTTACTTCTGCGCAGAATCAGGCAGTTAACCAATATATAAACCTCGCCGGAAACGAACCCAACATCAATAGACGCTACAGTTATTACGTAAAGGCATTTGAGGAAATGAAGAAAGCCTACCTGCAGGATAAACAACTCTCCTATAAAATCGTAATGCTCCAACTTAAAGACTATTCCGATGCCTTTCCAATATACAAAGAAACCGATTTTGTTTTGCCGTAAAGGTTTATGAAAAAAATATTAAAAATAACGCAAGTACTATTGTTTGTAGTATTATTTGGTATTTTTTCGCCCGCTACCTTTTATGCGCAGGAAGACTTATCAAACTTACAACCTTTTCCAAGTTCACCTCCACCGGTTCCTACACCAACGCTCCCACCAGTTGCATGCTCTCTCTACGCAACAGAATCTCCCACGAGATTTCTCTTCTACGGAAAGGGTTTGCGGGGAGAACTACGCTATCGGCTGGTGGAAGAATATACGACCGGAGAGAGGTTTGGGATTTTATATACTTACGATAGTGACACATACAGTTCCGGAGGTTCAGGCATTTCTGTTGTTAATACCGATGGCCAATATAGAACCATCTCTATTGAACTTTCCGATGTCTCCAAGGTAAAAAACATACTCGTAGAATCTTTTGTTTCATATAATGTTATACAGACAGCTTGCGTATTATCCTTAAGCCAAGTAAAAAACGCCAAGGAGGCACCAGAGGTACCTATTATTGAGCCTTTGTGTAATCAGAATAAAGGATGTGTTGAACACATAGGCTTATGTAGAAGTGGTACAGGAGCAAATATGGTTTACCCCATGGCGTACACCGAAGTTGCTGACTGTGAATTAAGCTATATAAATACCTACCTCGATTGTAAAGAAGACGCAACGTGCATAAGGGGATTGAATGCGTGTGAGAAAAAAGTGTTTGTTGTTCGTAGCATTCCATACTCAGCTTTTGAGGATTGTATCTCACCCTATATTGCAGCGGCGAATGCAACACCAACAGTCTCCCCTGAAGCGTGCCGCTATCAAGATTTCCAAATTAAACAAGATGCGAAAAGAAATTGCGCAACCAATGAATGCGAAAACGACATAATACAAATATACCAAGAATACAATAAAAACTGTGTAAAAGCAAAAACTCTAACGGATAAGAACGAAGTAATTGATAGTTTTATTAAAAACATAAACAGTGCACAAGAGAGGGATAGACTTCTCACTATAGCAAGAAACAAATCAGAACAGGATACTAATAGGGATTTAATAACCTATCTAGCAACGGATTCTTGCGCCGATCTTGATAATCCCCGCCCACAAACGCTGGGCTATGAAGATTGTGTAGATAGAATAGCTCATTGTTTTACGTTACCAGCTACTACTGATAAGGTTAACCAATGTAGAAACGAAATCTTCAGTGATGCGAGACGGCAAGCGGTTGCAAATACAAACTCGCGCCCTACGACATCGCCTCCGGCAAGAGCAACGCCTGCCCCAACCACGGCTCCTGCGCAAGCAGAGACGACTGGGTTTTCTCCTGAAGAAGCAACTCCTCTTCCAACGGCAACATTGAGACCGCCACGTCCTACAACGCCTGTAACTCCCAACCCAACCTGCGATACAAGTGAATCCAAATGGGCGTGGATCACTGCCGAATGTGATGCGACCGGTCCCGGCTGGGTTCATGATGCATACCAGGATTGCGCGGGAGGATACCACTACAAAAACATTCATTTCCAAGGCGGCGTCTGCGGCCACGAAGCAGAAGAACCAACCCCAACCCCGACAAAAGTGCCGTTTACTCCAGAAATAAGCTCTTCTCCGCTGTCTGGAGGCACCCGATTTAAGCTTTCAAACTACCCTGACTTCACCGAGAATGAGGAGGGCGATGATGGAAGTCCAACGCAAATATTCAACAGTGCTGAACCCAAAACCTGGGAGTGGACCGTCTCAACCATTGCCGAAAAACCCATGGTATGGTTGCAGTATTTAGACCAAAACAATAATCCGGGTGATCCTTCCTACTCTGAAAACCTGCAAGACGGAATGACTCTTTTTGAGTCCGCAACCGGATTTAAGATAGTTCTCCACGTAAAAGAGCGGGTCACCGAAGTCCTCGTGAATGGAGAGAGAGTTAACCCTAACAGCGAAATCGTTGTTGATCTCCCGGGCGAAGAAAATCGGGCGCAGTTCTTTACAGTCGAGATTATATGGAGGTATAACACCGGCCGAGAGGAGCGAGAATTCTTAGGTTTTGACTACATCCCAGAATTTGAGCAGCAGTGCGAACCAGGAACGCCGGTAAATGACTGCGACAACGATAAAGGCTCCGGCCATACCTACTGCGTGTACGATCCAGATGGAAACTACGAAGGCGGCTGCTCTGTTGAAGTGTGTTCAAACGGCGGAAAACCGCCAGACTGCGAGGAAGAACCCGGAACCAACGAGCCTGAAGCAACACCGGAACCTAAGCCGCAAGCCTGTCCCTCTGGTTGCGATCGAGCGGAAGATGGATTATGCTGGAGAGGACCGGTTGAGAAAGTCAACGACGAGTGCCCAGAAGACTATCGGGACGAGGATGACCCAAATACTGGTTGTTGGGGGATATGTGAGTAAGATATGAGAGAGAAGATACGAGCTATAATCAAACGGTACCAGATAGGCAAAACTAAACTTTTGATCGCGCTTCTTTTGCTAACAGCAATCGTAGCCACCGTTTACCTTGTCCAAAGACAGCAGATTTTTAGAAGCGGCGCGTATGTCAATGAGCAAGCGTTTGAGGTGAAAAACGACAGAAATGAACAATTAACCTGCAATGGCGGTGTTTGCCAAACCGACACGCTTAGGGTTCGCATCAAACTCACCGATCCCAATAGACTCTCTCAGTAATTACTAGCTTTACTTGAACCCCACTTGTTACTAACGTATAATGATAAGAAGAAATTGTTCCATTGCTACATTGCTCCATTGTTATAACAATCGAACAATGAAACAATACTAACAATCGCATATGTCATTTGCCCACCTTCAAGTCAGAAATTCCAAAGACGACGAAACGCCGATTGCCGCTGCGAGTCAAATTTTTGCCTCGTGTCTCTCTCACTCGCACGTCCCTTTGTGGAAACGGCCATGGGTAAAACCGCACGTCTACTCGTTTGAAATTTTTCTTATTAACCAAACCGTCTATTTTTATGTTACTACCGATGATAATCAGGAAACCTTTGTTGCTAGTCTTATTGCCGCTGCCTTTCCCACCTCAACAATTCAAAAAACCGGCGATCCGATGCCCGAGATTTTTAAAAGTCCTCGCATTGCTGTTGGCCAGCTCGTGCTTGACAATCAATTTTACTTCCCCACAAAAACGTATGCTGATTTTGAAGACATAGATACCCTTGCAGCATTGGTTGGTTTTTTGGGCAAACAGCAACCCGACATCAGCATGCTTGTGCAAATACTCATTACGCCAGCCTCCTTTGATTGGCAAGCGCGCGCAGTCAAGAAAGCCGGCCGTATGATTGTTGCAACCGATACAAAGGTTGCGCCAAACCCAGAAACCGGCGTTGTTAACGAGCGTTATACAAGGGATCCACAGCAACTGCTCATTATGCAAAAAGCATCGTTTCAAGGGGGGAAAGCGCTCATTCGCCTTGTTGCCGGCACGCAAGGGGCAGACCCAAAACCATACCTTCGCAACCTTGCCGGCACGTTTGGTATTTTTTCCCACGGCGATGGCAATGAATTTGAATTTCGACGTTCTATCTTTCGAACCGAACAACTGAAAGCACGCATTAAAGAACGCAGAACCTACTTTTTCGAGAAGCGCCATCAGATATTAAATGCACAAGAACTGGCAACCATCTGGCATCCGCCGGGCTTTCTTTTGGCTGGCGTTAAAAATATAGCATGGGGAAAAACCCTAGCCGGCGAGCCGCCGGAAAACTTACCCGCGGCAACAACTGCTACCGAAGAAGAGAAAAAAGACATCAATTTTTTTGCCCAAACGCTTTTTAAAAACCAAGACATAATTTTTGGCATAAAATCAGCCGACAGGCGAAAGCACGTGTATCTTATTGGAAAAACAGGAGCTGGAAAATCAACGCTCATTGCCAATATGGCAATTGACGACATCCGAAAAGGACGCGGCATTGGCATTATTGACCCCCATGGTGATTTATCCGAAACAATTTTGGACTATATACCAAAACGGCGACTCAACGATGTCGTGTATCTTGAGCCGTTTGACACAGAACGAGTATTTTCTTTGAACGTCTTGGAAGTCAAGAACAAACAGCACAAAGACCTCGTTGCCTCTGGCATTGTCTCGATTTTTTACAAAATATATGGCGATTCGTGGGGACCGCGGCTTGAGTACATTTTGCGAAACGTCATCTTCACGCTTTTGGATGTTGAGGGCGCAACATTGGTTGACGTCCTGCGAATTTTGTCTGATGCGGACTACCGAAAAAAAGTTGTCCCAACCCTTGCAGACCAAGTCATCAGAAACTTCTGGGAAAAAGAATTTGCCAGAATGCCCGACTCACTCAAGGCCGAAGCAATTTCGCCCATCCAAAACAAAGTTGGACAATTTATTTCCTCAAGAATGATTAGAAACATTATAGGCAGTCCAAAATCAACGGTGAATTTGGAAGAGATTATGAACGAAGGGAAAATACTTATTTTGAACCTTTCACAGGGAAAGTTGGGTGAAGACAATGCAGCGCTTTTGGGTGCTATGATTATTACGCAAATCCAGCTTGCGGCAATGAACCGAAGTTTTGTGCAAGAAGAAGAGCGCCGCGATTTCTTTTTGTACGTTGACGAGTTTCAAAATTTCGCGACAACCTCGTTTATAAAGATTTTGTCCGAAGCTAGAAAGTACCGGTTGAGCTTAACGCTTGCCAACCAGTACATGAATCAGTTAGAAGAGGAAGTCCAGCATGCTATTTTTGGCAATGTCGGAACGCTTATTTCCTTTGTTGTCGGCGGGACTGATGCGGAGTTGTTGAGCGTTGAGTTTGCCGAACTGTACACGGCAAACGATCTTGTTTCTTTAGGCAAGTATGAGGTGGTGATGAAACTCTCCATTGACGGCATGACGAGTATGCCCTTCCCGGCAACCACCCTGCCGCTGCCCTCTTTGAAAAACGAAAACCGCGAGACAATTATTCGATTAGCAAAAGAAAAGTACGGACGAAAAGTATAACAATTTGAAATTTTTAATTTTAAATTTGAAATCAAATCATAATGATAAAAGTTTCAAACAATAAATACGACCTAGAAGAAAGAACTACAAAATTTTCTGAAGCAATTATTGATCTCTGTAAAAAGGCGCCAAAAAATGTGGTAACTATACCAATTCTTGACCAGTTAATTCGTTCAGGAACAAGCATGGGTGCAAATTACATGGAAGCGAATGGCGCATCCTCCAGAAAGGATTTTAGGAATAAGATATTCATTTGTAAAAAAGAAGCAAAAGAAGCTGCATATTGGTTACGATTACTGGCAAAAGCAGTTGCTGAATTAAAGGATGAATGCAGAAGACTCTGGAAAGAAGTGCATGAATTAACGCTCATCTTTTCAAAAATCGCCGCAAACACCAAATAGTTTTTGCATTAAAAATTAATTGTTATAAATTGATTAAAAATTAAAAATTTCAAATTAAAAATTCTTTTTTAGCTTCGCTAAAAAGGAAAAGGGGCTTTGGAAAAACGCGAGTCGCGCGGCACGGTCGAGCAGCTTATGCTCGTGTGTCGTTTGACTGCTCCGCCAGCTGGCGGAATTCCGCAGCCCCTCCTGTTTGCCTCGTCTCCTCCAAGACGGGCCTTATCCGTGCGGCGGCCTGCCGCTCCCCCCGCCGATGCGGTTCTCGATTCGATCGAGCTGCTCCTTGAGTTCGACCAATGCAAACATTACAAGGAAAAAGCTACATACGATAAAACTCGCCAATCCTGCACTAAAGAAGACATGTTGGCTTGGAATTTGACTTATGCCAAAGAGTATGAATGAGAAGCCAAGTAAGCAAGCTATGAACAGTACGGTAACTAATGCTCTCATTTTCTTCTCCTCCTCTCGCCGCTTGGCGAGGTGAACGGGCCTTACGGCCGAGGCGAATACAAAACCTCCAAAACCGCCAAGAAGAATCGCATCCCAAGAGACCTCCGTTCTAGCCTCGAAAGGCGTCCCCTTTTGAGGCTAGCGAACTACCACTTCGGCACGATGCCAAGGCGGTACGCGATTAAGAACATGATAAGAGTCACTATCGTCACCCCAGTGACGAGGTAGATCGCGCGGCCAAACTCTCGAATCATGTTCTCCTCCGGACGAACTGCTTGAGGTTTGCCTTTCACCGGCATCTCCTTTCCAAACAATTTTTCTCCCAATCCGTTATTAATGTGCTTTGAGCAGAAACGTAGCCTATCATACTATAAGTTTTAAGTCAACACACTGGCTATCTGGGCCACATTCGCATCTGAAATGCACCAGATGATTATACACTGTTTGTCAAATACTCCCGCAATGCTTCATACGGTGTTTTAAATCCTAAGCATTTTCTGGGTGTCGTATTCAGTTGCCATTCAATTGCCGCAACCTCTTTTT
>JACQKQ010000040.1 GCA_016204465.1 Candidatus Levyibacteriota bacterium | reverse complement strand
TTGTCTCTTACTTGGTAGAATTCTGCTGTTACACCAGAGAGCGATTTCCCAGTTGCCCTGTCTGTTGTCCACGAATAGACGTCATCCGCGTCGCTAAATACCTCTGTTATGTGGTTTGACGCGTTGACAAATAAATCTTCACTTCCGAACTCGTTTTTAATGGTGACAAAATACAGCCCCGGCTTTGCAAATACCTCTTTCTCTAATGCAATGCTATAGCTATTAGATAGCGTCGCATCTCCCACCAACTGCACTTGTACTTGTATGGTGTTTGGCTCTTTATCATTTTCCTTATACTGGTAGAGAAAACCGCCTGATTTTTTATATTCAAAATAGGTTAAGAGCTGTTCTTTCGTTGCGGGCTGTACCAAAACCGTGTAGGTTGCCGAAGGTGAAGCAATGCTTAAGTAATTGGTAAACGTAATGGTTGTAGGCTGACTGGGCGCAACGACAAAGAGTTTATATGTTGGCTGTATGCCAAACAATGGGTTTTGTTTAGTCCTAAAAACAACATTTGCATCTTCCGGCAATGTTTGGTTGTCAAACGACCGAAGTTTTTTGTCTACTGTTATGGTATAGACGGTGTTGTAGGAAAAGGTGTTGGGAAAATCGGTTGTTCCCTTTTTGTCAGTTGAAAAATATACGACCTGTCTGTTTTTTTCTATATGCCATTTGCCTTTGGTTTCAGGAGATATTTTGAAATATTCATTAAGCGTATTTTCCGAAACGCCAATCTTTTTAGAAAAAACAACTGTCGGCTGGCCAACAACGGGAAACGCGCTGTCCTGATCTTTTGGCGAACTCTCAACAATGGTAAATTTTTCTGCTGTACCTCGCTGACTTGGCGTAAGAATTTTTTTTGATTGACCGATAACAAAAAATGCTGCTACTGCAAGTAAAATAAAAAAAAGAGGAAGAAACCGTTTGAGGAAGGTTACTCGTGGATTAACTGACTGTTCGTTTACAAAAGGAGCACCAGATGCCGGTTGCGGATTTTCAACCTGCACTTGTGGAACTAAATTTTCCTGCGTAGTTTCATTCTCCATGCTGTCAGTTTTGTCTCTTTTCTATCATGTAGAATTTCACCGAAGATGTCAACATTTTAGGCGCCGATTTTAAATTCCACTACGTCTCCATCCTGCATGATGTAGTCGCGGCCCTCAAGCCGTGCTTTTCCTGCTTCCCGAGCGCCTTTCCAACCGTTATGCTGAACGAAATCGTCAAATGAAACAACCTCTGCTTTGATAAACTTCTTTTCAAAGTCTGTGTGAATCACCGAGCTTGCCCTGACGGCTGGCCAACCAGCTGGAAGGGTCCAGGCACGAACTTCCCATTTTCCCCATTGCCCTTCCGAAGCCTTGGCGAAGGAGGGTGCTGTAAGAAATGAAATGAGACCAAGTGTCTCGTAGGCTTTTGTAATGAGCCGCTCAAGCCCTGACTGCTCAAGCCCTAAATCTGCAAGATATTGTTTCTGATCCTCTTCCGAAAGTTCTGACAGTTCCGATTCAATCTTGGCGCAGATAACAATCATACTTTTTGTACCGTTGTCTAGACAACGGTACCATTGTGTCAAAGTATTTTCTATTCCACTCGGTGTGTAATACTCCTCTGACACGTTGAGAACTATAATCTCCGGCTTTGCAGAAAGCAGAAATAATTGATTGGCGATTTCTCGTTCTTCATCGGATAATTGGACATCTCTTGCGGGTATCCCTTCGTTGAGTGCTTTGAATAGTTTTTCTGCGACTTCTTGTTTTAATTTTTCAGCCAGATGCTGATCGGCCTTTGGCCGAGATTTTTTATTTTTGATATTTGATATTGATTGCAGGTCTGCGAGCATTAATTCTGTTTGAATTGTCTGATAGTCGCTTTTCGGATCAACCGATCCTTCTTTTATAATATTCTCATCTTCAAACGCGCGGACAACGTGGGCAATAATTTGCACTTCACGAATATGGGATAAAAATTTATTCCCAAGTCCTGCGCCCTCGCTTGCTCCCTTCACAAGCCCCGCAATATCAACAAACTTTACAGTAGCAGGAACAATTGGAGGAAATTTTAGCCCTGTTCCACGTTCTGTTATGCGTTGTTCAGCACTTTGAGATTCTTGAGCAACTAGCTCTGCTAATTTGAGCAATCGAGCATCGGGCACTGGAACAACACCTATGTTTGGTTCAATCGTTGCAAATGGAAAATTTGCCGCAAGTGCCTGCTGCTTTTTTAAAAGCGCGTTAAACAGCGTACTCTTCCCCACATTTGGCAAACCTACTATCCCAACCGACAGATTCATGGTGAGATTATATCAAGAAAGCGAGGCTTGAGTAATAGGGGTTAACTGCGCGTCAAGGGTCACCAGCCATTTTCGAAGGAGTTTCCAAAGAGGATCGTCTTTTTCTACCTTTCCTCGTCGAATGTGCGAGAGGCAATCAATGGTTATTGTCTCGATTCGAGCCCAAGCAGATCGCAGTTCCTCTTACTGCAAAACATTATACAATAGTGTATTATATTGTAAATATATCCTATAAATAGTATAATAGCCTCTCAAATTCATGAAGAAGAAAGCCTCTAAGGTTTTCGTTCCTGTCCGCGAACGCCTCAAAGCATATCGGGAAAAAACGCTCGTCTTTATAGACAGACGGCCGCTCGCCAGCTTTTTTGCGCTATTAGGAAGCATAGTACTGCTTATTGTTCTGAATAACTTCTTGAGCAAACCTCCAAAAGCAACTGTTGAAAAAGCTACGGTTGTCAAACGAGTCCAGGTCTACAGAATCGGCACCGCGCCCAAGATTACTGTCCAAGCAAAAGTTGTTAAATCAGGGGTTATTCAGATTGTTGCCTTATCAAGTGGCGTTGTAAATAAGATTCACCATTTTGAAGGAGAAACTGTTGACAAAGGAACCCTACTTGTGAGCATGTCTTCAAACTATCAAGGCGGCAATGCGCTTTCTCTCCAGCGGCAAATTGCTGCGGCTCAATATAACAATATAAACGAAACGCACCCTACCCAAAAAGAAATTATTCAAAAGCAGCGAAATCTTGCCAGCAAAGCTGATGAGAACTCGGATCAAATGCGAGCAATTACCGCAGAATCAATTGAAGAAACAAAAAGCCTTATTACTCTTAACGAAGCGATCTTAAAAACCCTAGACCAAAATATTGATACCCTTACGAAAACCGCAACCGATGCAGCCCTCCTTTTGGCAACAAAGCAGCAAAAAAGCCAGTTTTTGGCCTCAACCAACGCTGTCAAAGCGCAGCTTCGCCAAACTGAACAAAGTTCTGGTGGAGATAACCCGCCGGCGCAAATTTCCGATTTGCAACGGGAAATTGCCCTAAAACAGCTAGAAGTGCAGGAAAAACAGCTCGACTTAAGCCTGGAAATCGCAAAGCTTCAGCTTCTGATTGCGCAAGTCAACGAAGGGCTTATGCTTCCTGCTGCGCCGTTTAGCGGCACGGTGCAACGGGTATTGGTAAAAGAAAAACAAGCGGTTACACCCGGAACACCGCTTTTTATATTTAGCCAAGTGGTCCAAGAAGATCCGATTACCGCTGTTGCGTTTGTGAGCCACGATACTGTGAAGAGAGTTTCCCGTTTGGAGCCAAGCACCTTGCATATTGGTAGTTCTACCTTCGAGGTCTTTCCGTCGTTTATTTCAACTGAAGCGGTAGAAGGCACGCTCTATGCAGTGTATTACCCAATTCCCGATGGGTTTAATAGTAAGCTTATCTCCGATGGATATATTTTCGCAGACATCCCCGTTGGTTACTTTGATACAAGCACCATTGCAGCGTTTATCCCGCTTGATGCGGTGTATCAAACGCGCGAAACGTCCTACA
>JACQKQ010000005.1 GCA_016204465.1 Candidatus Levyibacteriota bacterium | reverse complement strand
CTGCTTGTCAACATACGGTTTCAGGTACTATTTCACTGAGCGTTTCGCTCTTCTTTTCACCTTTCCCTCGCGGTACTAGTTCACTATCGGTCCGAAAGTATATTTAGCCTTAGCTCGTGGTCGAGCTGGATTCACACAGGATAACACGTGTCCTGTGCTACTTGGGTATTTACTAAGCCAGTTTCAGATTTCGCTTACAGGACTATCACCTTCTTTGGTCGCTCTTTCCAGAGCATTCAACTATCTTCAACTGATGCTATATCGTAAACCCCGCAACCCCCGCCCAAACTTTCTTGCGAAAGAATGTTGGCGGGTTTAGGCTCCTCCCTTTTCGCTCGCCGCTACTGGGGGAATCTCTGTTGATTTCTTTTCCTAGCCTTACTTAGATGTTTCAGTTCGGGCTGTACCCTTCCTAACACTATGAATTCATGTTGGGATGTCGCCAAAGGCGACTAGTTATCTTATTCGGAAATCTTTGGATCAAAGCTTTTTGGCAGCTCCCCAAAGCTTATCGCAGCCTAATACGTCCTTCATCGGTACTTTCGACCAAGGCATCCACCGTATGCATTATTGTTGAGTATTTTTTGGCTTTGACGCACCAGAACGGTGCATCATTTGGCCCGCCTCTACGCTTGCGCGTAACATTGCGGGCACGGCCTTCATACATTTTTAAGCTATTAGCTTTTCGCTTTTGGCTATTTGCAATTTCTTGCTAACAGCTAATGGCTAATGGCTAACAGCTAATTTATCCGTATTCACATTTCAAAGTACAAGCCTGGGATTTGACTTGCTACCCAGATTAAGTGACTTAAGTTGCTTAAATAACTTAATCCAAATACAAGCCTGCTTGCCCTGATTCCGACAAAGTCGGAAGAAGGGTGGACCGTGGCGGACTCGAACCGCCTACCTTCTCATTGCAAATGAGATGTTCTACCAGCTGAACTAACGGCCCTTTGACTAGGTTACAGTTGGTAGGTTTCAGATTACAGAAAACTGCTGTAAGAACAATCAGTACTGTACACTGATTACTGTAACCTGTTCACTTGTTTTTAAAAGAGGGATACAACGCTGGCAATCTTCCCGCACCGGAAGATCCCAGGTGAAGGAAATTATTTACTTGGTGCGTTGCTTCTCGTCATTTGTGCATTAATCACCATTTGCAAGTTTACCAAAACGATCTTGCCTTGTCAACTGCAAAAGGAGCCTATCAATGATTGCCTACATTAATTACCTGTTCAATTAAACGATTTGAGTATCCGTATTCATTGTCATACCAGGCAAAAATTTTAACCAGATCCCCGTCTACCACCTGAGTCAAAGGCAAATCCACTATAGCTGACTCACTCCTGCCAATAATGTCTGTAGAAACCAGAGGTTCTTCGCTGCAAGCTACAATCCCCTTTAGTTCAGGCTCTTCGCTAGCCTCTTTCAAAGCCTGATTAACTTCTTCTGTCGTTACTTTTTTCTTCAAAACTAAAGTAATATCAGAAATAGATCCGGTGATAACAGGTACCCTTAAAGCCCGGCCGTCAAACATCCCTTTAAGAGACGGCATCGCCTCAGTGGTGGCAATAGCTGCACCGGTTGTGGTGGGGATAATATTTACATAAGCTGCCCTTGCTCTTCTTAAATCTTTGGCCTTCCCCCCGGGCGGCGGTCCGTCAACCAGATTTTGTTCGGCAGTTACTCCATGAACAGTTGTCATTACAGCTTTTACAACCCCGAATTTCTGATCCATAATGGCTACAACCGGAGCAATACAGTTGGTGGTACAGGAGGCATTATTAACCAGCTGCTCTCCTTTGTAATCCTGGGAATTTACTCCTAAAACATATGTTGGAACCGTACCAGATGACAACTCCAAACCAGACACCTCGGGGGTGGGCTTTGACTCCCCCGAGGTGGAATTTTTAGCAGGAGCGGATAGAACCACCTTTTTGGCCCCGGCAGAAAGGTGCTGTTTCATCCCTTCTGCATCTGTAAAACGGCCTGTTGATTCAATGACTACATCAACATTTAGATCTTTCCAGGGGAGCTTTGCAGGTTCCAATTCTTTCAAAACCGGGTACTTTTTGTTATCAACTATAATGCTGGTTTCGTCAAAAGAAACTTCATGATTCCAGACTCCATAAGCGCTGTCGTATTTTAAAAGATGGGATAAAACTTCAGGTGAGGTTAAATCATTGATGGCAACAATTTCCAATTGACCGGCATGCTTTTCCAAAGCTACCTTAAAAGCATTTCTTCCAATCCTTCCAAAACCATTAATAGCAACTTTAATCATGCAATCACATTAGTCTAAGTAGAAAAAATTTTCAAGAGGGATTTAATATATCATTAGCCAATTATTAAATCTTATACCCTTTGATAACTCCTAGTTCAGACAGACGCTTTAGAAGAGCTGAGTAGTCATGAAGGTTGATTATACCGTCATCATTCATATCAATACCTGCTCTGATAGTCTGGCCTTTTTGTGCATCCTTATTATAGTCAGTATGCAGTACTGACATATCGATTAAGTTAACCTTGCCATCTTTATTCCCGTCACCCTTGTTGCTTGGAATAGTCTTTGAAGGTTGTTCAAAACAATAGAGCCGCTTTAAGGTATTACATGCTTGACCAGAGATTTCAGAAGCAGTCCATCTAACATCTGTTTTCCAAGATGCTCCCCCTCTTCCGGTTATAGAGGAAGAATCTGATGTCCAATTGTTACAGGTTAGATTCGAAGCTGTATCATAAATTGACCCGCTTGTCCATGTATTAGTCCAAACATTCCAAGGTTCTGTAATATTTTGCAAACTTCCGTTTTCATTTGCTGCAAGAGAGCTTGTTAATACTTGATCAGTTAAATCTGACCAATCATTAGCAATTACATTACCCAGAACATTTTTATATGGACCGGTATTTTTTATAAATCTAGTAGATGGAGAACCATCAGTACTCGAACTTAACCAGGCTTTCCAGATTCCTCCTAATTTTGCGCTATCCGCTCTGGCCTGACACTTAAGATCTGCTCCGGTAAGTCCCCCCAAATTACCATTATATGTGGTAGAAGTTACAAATACTCTGGTGACGGTGCCAGAAGTTGGCGTTGCAGAAGGAGCAGGAGTAACAGGAGCAGAAATGGGTGTTGGTGAAGGTTTAACTCTAATAGCTACATCATATCCTCTTTTAATGGTTAAAATATTAATATTATTTAAATTACTTAGTATTTCTGATTCATTGGTAAAAGAGATTGTTCCCTGGCCTAATGATTTGGCTGAAAAGACAATGGTAGCCATTAAAGCACTTTCTCCTCCAACTGAAGTTTTATATCCGGGATCCGGTACTCCTCCTACCAAAGAGATCTCTCCTGTAG
>JACQKQ010000039.1 GCA_016204465.1 Candidatus Levyibacteriota bacterium | reverse complement strand
GAGGCTGTCGTGACGCCTTTTCCTATACCCGAGATCACGCCTCCCGAGACAAAGATATATTTTGTTTTATGTTGTAAATTTGTACTGGGCACGATTTATTCTAGCAAGATTCACACGAGCCGTCAAGGGTGACTTATTGTTAACAATAAAACAATGATGCGTTTAGTACGTGCAATACACAACAATCGTGTCTCCTGGCTGAAGCGCTCTGTCCTGATATCCATTATTTTCTTTGATAGATAAGTAATAAATACCAGTCCCACAGGTGCGCTTTGATATCTTCCAGAAATTGTCGTTATTGAGCGCAATAACTTCGTACTCGCCAAAGGTATCCGCAAGTTTCTTAACACCGCTTTTTGCTGGTGCCTCTGCTTCTCCTTTAGCCGAAGATGTCGCTTTTGGCGATACGTTTACATCTGCTGCTTTGCTAACTGTTGGCGATGGCGAGGTAACTTCCGATTGTTTCTTTGACGCAGCAAGCAAGCTAAGTAAAACCAACGCAACCGCTCCCAATCCAACCCACATTTCGCGCCTTTGTAAAAGAGAACGCAAATCAGGCTGAACCGTTTTTTTTCGAATTGTTCTTTTTCTTGGTGCCAAACTAATTCACCCCCCTCTTGCCCTCCGAAGCTTTAGCGTAGGAGGGTCGCCCTATTGTTAATGTGAACGGAGTTGCAATAAGCGCTGCTTTTGCTACAAATCGTTTTTCAAATTGTTTCCCAATGCATGTATAGATGGTCAATTCAAATGGACGTTTTGCAGTAAGAACAGACGTGTCCTTCGGATCGACAACAGTAGTATTGTGAACTTTATACGTAAACCATCTGCTCTTTGTGAGCAGGTGTATAACGTCTCCTGTTTGAAGATTTGGAAGCGACTGAAACATTTGAGGTTTTGCATGAGCAAAAATAACTGTGTTGCCGATTTGTCCAGGCTTTGCGGACGATTCTCCAAACGAAGCAGCAGCTGTACTTACCTCCCATGTGTCATTGCTAATCGGCACGGAAACTACCGGGAGAGAAAGAGAAAGACGCGGGATAATAATTTTCAAGGGTTCGCCGGCATATGTTTTCTGAAGGGAAGAAGCTATTGCAAAAAGAAGTAAAAGTAAAAAGAAAAAAAGTACGAGTCGCATATTAAGAAAATCCTGTAAAGAAAGGCGCGTATTCGGGAGTTTTGATACCAATACATTTTTGGTGAATAAGATCGGTGATTGCCGACTCGGTTGCACCAGTTTTTTCCACAACATACGAAACCATCGCAACACCTTCCATTCCCGGCTGCGCAGCTTCCATTCGCCGGACAATACCGCGGACAAATTTAGCCGTTTTCTGCTCGATTGCTCGTCTCGTATCAAAATTGCGCGATGTGACAGGATGAATAACACGGCTATAGTTTTCGTAGAGAAAGATTGTATATGGAGAAATAAAAAGTCCGCCGATGTTGGAATTGATAATCTCCCATTCCTCTTGAAAGATAGATGCAAATTCGCTCTCATGCGTCAAAAGAATTGCCAAACAGCCTTCCATAGCGACAAACCACGATTTCAGCATTACCCGTGTTTGTGGTGAAATTTCGTACGTATATGTTACTGCATCTAACAGTTTCTCTTGTTCGAAAAAATAAGAAATAAGATCTTTCAGACCAAACGGGAGTGACGAACCGGACGAAAACGTTACTGTTATACTCCCATCAATGTTGCGAATAATTTCCAAAACACCAGAAAGACTTTGAGAAAGTTCTTCTGCGTTTACTTTTGGCAAGAGAACATGGTAAAAGTTAACGCTTGTGTTTGAAAGGATGGTGTATCCCCATGTATCTGTGCTGTACCGAATCATATGTGTTTGGGGCAGCGAGCAGTGTGAGCAGCGGTTTGAGCAGGGAGTTTACTTTACAAAACTTTTGTTAGATTGTCAAGACAGGATAAATGATTTACTTTCCCCCAATAAGCTGTACGAGGTTTTGGTCGAGGTCGTAGAACGTTGCGAAGTATTTGTCAAAGGTCGGCGCTTTGAATGGCTTGGCGAGAAACATAACGCCCTTCTTTTCTAACTCTTTACATGATTGAGAAACGGAGTCAACAACAAAGTTAATCATGTGCCTGTGCTCATCTTTATTCTTTCCTTTCACTTGTGAATGCTGGCCAATCCACAGATACATTTTGCCAACCATAAATCCAACACCGGTGTCATCCGGGTGATTGATTTCTTCAAGAATCTTCAGCCCCAACTTTTCTTGGTACCAATTGGCAAGCTTTTGGTAATTATCCGACCAAATCAAAACAGCCGAAATATCTTTAATCATATTGTTGAGCTCCTGACGAGGTCTTAGCCAGGCTGCCAGCGTTTATCAAATTATTCTGTATGACGGTCTAAATTCCGAATATTCCTATTTGTTTGGACTAAGAAATGCATAGCAAAGTACAATAGGATTACTTAAAATTGGTAAATCTAATTTCCAAATGAGAATTTAGAGCCTGGGCTAATTTTTTCAGAAAAGCCACAGAAGGATTGGCTCTACCAGACTCAAGTCTCGAGATAACTGACTGTTTAGTTCCGATTTTTTGTGCCAGTTCTTTTTGGGTTACTCCTTTTTTAACTCTTGCATCTATGACTGCTTGAATCATAGCAAATTCAGGCTGAAGTTTATCATACTCAGCCTTTATTTTGGGGTTTTTGAGAGATTCTTTTTCCCAAACTTCAAAATCTAGATGTTTTCTATCATTGGGCTTGATCATATAGCATATATGCTATACTAATTCTCCTATTCTGTCAAGGGCTGTTTTTATTTCCTGAGTTGGTGTTTTTTGAGATTTTTTCTTAAAAGCATGGAGTAGATAATATTCTTTGTTATAAATGGTATAAAAGATTCTGATGG
>JACQKQ010000038.1 GCA_016204465.1 Candidatus Levyibacteriota bacterium | reverse complement strand
TATGGTAAGAATAGACGCAGGTGTTTTGCCAAGCATGCTCTTTGCCTCGCTTCCAATTGCAATGACTTTTTTTGTTTTCTTGTGCATCGCAACAACGGATGGCTCCCGAATAACAATGCCCTTGCCCCGCACCCACACAAGGGTGTTAGCCGTACCAAGGTCGATTCCAATGTCGTGGGAGAATAGGCTGAAGAAACGATCAAACATATGTAAGCGCTTAGACAATAGCGTTTAGCGTATAGTTGGAGGAACCAAAACTAAACGCTAATCACTATACGCTAGACGCTAGCTATTCTATCATCTTGCCCAATAAATGCCAATATGGTACGATACATTATTGCATTGCTCGATTGCTTCATTGTTTCATTGCTAAACAACAATTGAACAATGTAACAATGTAACAATGAATTTTGCTTCAATCTGTTCCCGAATCATTGAGTATTCCTTCTACGCTCTCTTTTTTACCGTCCCTCTTATCTTCACAAGCCAAACTTCAGAGCTTTTCGAATTCAACAAAATGTGGCTCACGTTTGGGATTGCTATTATTATTGCCGCAGCGTGGATTGCCAAAATGATTTTTCAAAAAAGAATTCTGCTTAGCAGAACGCCGCTTGATATTCCCATAGTTTTGTTTCTTGCTTCACAGCTTATTGCAACTGTTTTCTCTCTTGATTCCCATGTCTCGCTGTGGGGATACTACTCACGATTCAATGGCGGACTTTTATCAACGATTTCATATATTGTGCTTTATTATGCATTTGTCAGTAACTTTGCTATACATACTGCTGTAGTCCGTAGACTTTTAGCAGTAAGCATCACATCCGGCATTATCGTTGCCCTGTGGGGGCTGCCAGCGCACTTTGGCTACGATCCAACCTGTTTTCTTTTTCGACAAACTTTGGATGTCTCTTGCTGGACAGAAGATTTTAAGCCAACCATCCGTATCTTCTCTACCCTTGGCCAGCCTAATTGGCTTGCTGCATATCTTATTATCCTTATCCCAATAAGCATCATGCTTGGGCGTTTCTTCTCTTTGCTTGCTGCACTCTTTTTCGTAGATTTACTTTTTACACAGTCGCGATCTGGATTATATGGCTTGGCCGCTGCTATTGTCGTTTTGGGAATACTAATCGGCATTAACAAAAAAATCATCACAAAAAAAATTACTCTTGTATCTTCTTTACTTTTTGTACTTCTTGTTTTTGCACTTATTATTGGAACGTTATCGCAACCATGGACAAAACTTGGTCAACTGACAGCTCAATCAGCACTTGAAAAAGCAGGAACTGCATCAAGTACTATTAGACTTATCGTCTGGCAAGGCGCAGTTGATGTATGGAAAGCATACCCGCTGTTTGGCAGCGGTGTAGAAACCTTTGCGTATGCGTACTACAAAAATCGCCCTGTCGCACATAATATGACTTCTGAATGGGACTACCTCTATAACAAAGCGCACAATGAATACCTCAACTATTTAGCAACCACAGGGGCCTTTGGATTGATCTCGTATCTGGCAATAATTGCCATATTTCTTTTGTACAGTGTTCGAAGGATTCTGTTTCAGAGTACTCTGAATACTCAGAAATCCGGAATCTCCGACAATCAGAATTTCAGAAAATCTGATACACCGAGTTTTCCGAGTGTTCTGATATCCATTGCACTTGTTGCAAGTTATGTCGGCATTCTCGTTTCCAATTTTTTTGGCTTTTCGGTTGTCATCGTCAACCTTTACTTTTTCCTCATCCCCGCACTCGTCTTTGTTTTAATAGGAATGCTTGATCCCCAAAAGGCATGGGTATTTCCAAAGCGTGAATCACGAATTAAGAATAATGAATTAGGGCTAACATGGGTACAATGGCTTGGTATTTCAACCATAATTCTTACTTCATTACTCCTAATTCTTAACTTGATCCGTTTCTGGTTTGCAGATACCTCCTATGCATACGGTTCTAATCTTGCTCGCGCCGGACAGTACGAACAAGCATATCCGTACCTTAAAAATGCAGTGCAAATGCGAGAGGGTGAACCGACGTTTACCGACGAGTACGCGTTTAACAACGCTGCGCTTGCAGCCATGTATGCGTACAAAAATGAGGCAACAAAAGCAGCAGGATTTGCAAATGCGGCAATTACGCAAAGTTCCAAGCTTGTCCAAGAACACCCCAACAACGTTGTGTTTTGGAAAACGCAGGTGCGCATCTTCTCGCTTTTGGGCCAAGTTGATCCGCAGTACTATCAGTATGGGCTCTTCGCAATTCAGAACGCAAAAACGCTGGCGCCAACCGATGCAAAAATTTCGTACAGCTTAGCCGTTCTCTATGGGCAAACGGGTGATACAAAAAAAGCAGTTGAAACGCTCGAACAAACAATTAAGCTAAAACCCGATTATCGCGATGCATACTACGCCCTAGGACTTTATTATCATGATCTTGCTGCGGATGAAAAAGGAAAGGTAATCAACCAAGCACTCCAAGAAAAAGCGGAACAAACGATGCAGTATATTTTGCAAAAACTATCCCCCGAAGACAAACAAGCAACCCAAGCCCTGGAAACCTGGGGGCGTTAAGAGCGCGGTTACACCGTAAAGTTTGCTATAATACAAAAGGTGGTATGGTATGACACAGGCAAACATAGACAAAATCAAAACTATTGCGATACCAATTCTCAAAGAGGCAGGAGTTACCCGTTCTGCGCTCTTTGGTTCATATGTTCGTGGAGAACAAACCGATAAGAGCGATATCGATATGCTTGTCGAATACCCCAAGGGCACAACCCTCTTTGATGTTGTCGATTTGCAAGACAAACTTGAAGAAGCGTTTGGGAAAAAAGTTGACCTTGTCTCCTACAAGACGATTAAACCTCGTCTTAAGCAGTATATTCTCGCCGAACAAATACCAATTTTATGAAAAAGGATATCAAAGTATATCTTGAGGATGTCATTAAGAGCAGTAATTTAATAGTAAAATATATAGAAGGGGTAACAAAAGAAGCATTTGAAAATGATGTGGTGAGGCAAGATGCGGTGACTCGAAGATTAGAAATAATTGGAGAGGCTATAAAACGCTTGCCACCTGAATTTCGACAGGAACACCCGGAGATTGCCTGGAAGAAAGCAACAGGGATGCGAGATATTTTAATTCATGCGTACGACGAAGTAGATCTTGATCAAGTATGGGACACAATCACGAAAGTATTACCCCTATTCATCAAGCAGGTGAAAAAACTTCTTGAAGAATCAGAAAAATAACCAGAGTAAGCCACCGAAGCCCTTAAGACATGGGGCGTTAGGAGAGCTTTAGCTTTTTGATATCGTCTTTTGTTGCAACGCCCATTTCGCTAACAATTTTACCAAGCTGTTTTAGGACATCTTTTCGGATCTTCTCGCCCCGCTCGTCTATTTCCTTTCGCATTTTCTCGGCCATATCTTTT
>JACQKQ010000037.1 GCA_016204465.1 Candidatus Levyibacteriota bacterium | reverse complement strand
CAAGCATATTGAGCAAAAAATCGCAACGCGGGCAAGTACGCAGGGGAGTAACGTTGAGTTTACGAAAAAAGAGCACTTGCTGTTTGACTTTCTGCACAAACACCTAAACGAAATTGCAGAGCGGGAAGACATTATCCAAGCAGTCTGGCCGGAGGTGACAACGCTTGGTGTTTCTGACTGGGCAGTTGATCGCTTAGTTGCAAGGGTTCGAGCAAAACTTAAGCAGAAAAAAAGCCCGTTTGAAATTCAGACAATTAAAACCCGCGGCTACAAGCTCGTGTCTCTCTAAATGTCATCCAGAACTCGTTTCAGGATCTAGATGCCGAAACCAGTTCGGCATGACAACGATAGTAGCGGTAAAGGCGTGCAATCCGCCAACTGGCGGAGCCTTATTTGCCTCAAATGCAAAGAGAATAGTAGCAAAGTGAGTAATGGAAGTCAAAGTTATAGGGTAGTTTTAGATTATTCTGCACCAATGAGCGTAAAAGAGAATTTTTTTTGAAGGGGCTTAAATCCTTTATCAAAGGACAAGAGATGCTTAATCTTTTCTTTCTGCATGACCGCAAGGATACTTGCATCCACGTAGCTAAAATCTTTGTCCGTTATAGAAGTGAAAATGTTCCAAATTTCTTCTTCCTGTTCCTGTCTAATCCAGATTATTTTATATGCATCCGGTTGATATATTTCTTCTTTAAAGATCATAGCTTGGCGTCTTGACGCCCGTTGTAAAATTATGGTGAATGCTTCAAGTAAAACAAAATTTGAAGTTGCAAGCGTATAGGAAAAAAGAAGAGGGAGTACTTTTTGTGCTTTATTATGAAGAGAATCAGTTTTGTTATGAATGGCACAAAAAAAGTTCGTATCGACAAATAGTAATTTCTTCACGTGCGATACACAAACTCATCGATGCGCTGCGAAAGATCTTTTGGTCCCTTAAAACCACGTTTTGCGAGCCTTGCGAGTACTTTAGCTGCATTCATTTGCTTTTTCTTTTTAGAAATTTTTTTTGGTAAGGTTTTTTTTACTTTCTCACGAATAACCGCGGCCAAGGTTGTTTTTTTCTTCTTAGCCTCTTCTCGTAAAAGTGCTAGTATTTCTGGTTCAAAGTAAACTTGCGTTCGGTGCACAGTACGCTCCCAATGCTGTATACAGCATAAAATTTTCCATCTTATTTGTCAATATGCTAAAATAGAGCAATGGACAAAGTTTACAATCACAAGCTCGTTTCAGCGTAGTTTTTTCTCTGCGAGAAGGCGCGTTTCGCGACGAAAATAATCTTTTACTTCGTCCCAATCAATTGGAATAAGCATTTCTGGCATTTCCTCTGTATCAGCATCAAAAAAGTAATCCAATCCTTTCAAAAGAACATATAATTTTTCATCCAACACACCATATTTTAGGTCATAAAAATCAAGCATTTGTTCCAGGGTAAATTCTTTTGCAAGTAAATACGTGTCAATAAAATCTCTCTTCGTTCCTCGACCAGAAACTGCATGTATTTTCATGGCTGCTATATCTTTTTTGCCTGCAAGCGTAATTCCCTCAAATGGCAAAGAGGCATCAATCAAATTGTATTTGTAGTAAAAGATACTAAATTTTGTTTGTCCTACAGTACCCAGCACACTGCGCCATTCTCTTTGACTCTCCTTAAACTCTGGCAATCGTGAAAGACTTGACGCGACAATATTTTCATCAATTTCTTCTTGCGTAAAGAAATCAAGATCAACCGAAATTCTGTGACTAAGTTGCATGGCCAATGCAGTACCACCTGCAAGATATGCATTTTTTATGGTAGGAATCTGTGAGACTAGCTTGATGGCCCGAAGAGTATCCGGGAGTAAGGTTTTTGTAAACATGGCACTTTATGTTTATCAATTCCGAGCATATCAGCCCAGAAGTTAGCGGTTTTTGCAGATAAATCTCGTGAAGTTGTAATCAGCTCGGCAATACTATTATTGTCAAATAGAGTGATTGCCCAAAGAACGGCTTTTGTATCTCCACGATCAAGCACCCGTTTTAAAACAAACTGGGGGTACTTTGTTACGTCAATTTTATCAAATGCCACGTCCCAAAAATATGGCCTCAAGAACTCGGGAAGTTGGGTTTTTGATTCCTTGCTCATTGTTACTATTATGGCATATTTTTGTTTGTAAATCTATTGTTGTGTGCGCTTGCCTTTGTGGCTCTAATAAACTTGGTTGTGCGTGCCGATGTCGTAGAAGCGGATAGTATCGTTTTCTGGTAGATAGACAACACGAATATCGCCGGTAATAGAAAATGCTCGATAACCATACATGCTTCCTTTTAACGCGTGGTTTTTGAGCTGTGGGCTTGTGGGACTTACCAGAAATAAATGGAGACGTTCTTCGTAGCGTTTTTTAAGGTTTGGATTTAATGCGATTCGTTCTTGGAAATGCTTCTTGAACCGTTTGTGGTACGCAATCTTCATTGGATTACGAAGAGAGTTGTTTTATAAAATCATCAATATCTTTTGCGTGGTAGACGTTTTTACCTTGCTCAAAATCTTTTGTCATAGCATCATAGCGCTTTATTGCCCGCTTAGAGAGTCGAACTTCCTTGCCTTTTTCCAAGCTAATCTCGTGGCGGGAAAGCTTCTGGATAAGCGCCTCGAGCGCTTCGGTAAGTGAGGAAAAGCCATACCACCGAGATGCAGTCTCGGCCTGCTTTTTGAGGGATTTTGAGAGCGGTATTTCGATTGTCGTATCCATAATTTATAGTATAGCACATTTAGTCTAGCCTTATTCAACAATTGAACAATGCAGCAATTGAGCAATTATTGTTTTTAGAGCTAAAAGGGCTGCTATAAGCAACCGGAGCTAAGCACTCTTAAAAATGCTTCCCCGATAATGCCGGATACCGGCCGGGGTTGTCCGCTGTAAAAAGCGGAAGGAGGCCAGAAGTGGCAGATTTCTACAGTGTGGGCGTGAGCCCATCGGTGAAGCAGATTGAAGCCTCCGTTCGTCAGAACGGAGGAGTTCTCCATAGCTTCGGCTACGGGTTCTCGATGCCGGGCGGCGCGCCCGAGCAGGTCGGCGACTGGGCGATTCGCCTGGTCGACCGCCGTGGGATGGGAAACCACGGCAGCTTCATCGCCGTGGCGACAACGCCACGGACACTGGCAGTCCAAACGGAGGTGACCATGCGTCGTCTCCGCGAGGAGGCGGACGCAGCGGAGGCGGAGGCCTCCGAGTCGTTCCTCGAGCGCGGCGACTTCGCCTGCCAGATTGTGCCGTTGCTGTGGTCGCCTCTTTTCGAGGCGAAGAGGTATTTTCTCTTCGCCGACGAGAAATGGGCGTATTTCGCCATTTCTCACGAAAACCACATCAGGCACGGTGACGGGCGTCACCGCCTGTGGGTTCGGCCCGTCAGGCCGAGGAGGAGGTAGGAGGGTCTCTGCGCGGCACATGCGCGTGCATTTAGGCACGAAGTTGTGCATTTGGGCTGATCCCGAGGCCCTCCTACGCTCCGATTTAATCGGAGCTACGGACGGGCGCAGTCGAATCGGGAGAGCGCGGTTTGCTGAAACTGCGGAAATACTCCGGGAGGGAAGAAATGCCCTTTTGCGGACGAAGAGGTTTACCCACGTTCTCTAAGCCGTTCATAGGAGGGAGACCGTGAGGTACTTCGTCTGCGGGAGGTGTGGCCTTGTCCACACTACGCCTGCGGGCGCAAGCGCCTGCTGTAAGGGCAGGTAGCTCTGCGTCTTAGGCGTACTGGGTAAGACCCGGAGTGCTAGTGGAGCGCTTGGCAACAGAAGCCGCCTATAGAGCGGTCTCCATTGAGCAGAAGGCAAACTGCTCTGCGCGGGATGCAAAGCCCACGCAAAAACAAATCTCGCCATCGCCAGGAAAGGGGACCGCCCCGGATTGAGCGTTTGAACCACGCTCCCCGGCGACCATGCGGCACTGGATTTAAGCTCATAGAGCTCCAGCCGCAGCGGAGGCCATAGTCCATTGGTGGAGGGTGGACATTGGTCCCACCTGGCCGGTTGAACACCGGCTGGATATCTTCTTGCCGAAAGGCGAGGAGATGTCGGCGTAGGCGACTTTAAAAAAACTACCCCTCACTTCGCCCGAGGGCTTTGGAAGGGCAAGCAGGCTGTGTGGAGGCTGCAAGCGAATCGAGCGCAAGTTCGATAAGCACCACAACGGGCGAACAGCCGATCTGTTCATTGTCGTGTTGGGTTCCAAAACCGGGGGGAAGAAAAGCGAGTGCTTATCGCTTTACGCGTCTAACAAACGTACTTCTTCCCTCCGGCAACCAACTATTAAAAATCCGAAATTCTAAATCCGAAATCCGAAACAATATTAAAATTCAAATAACAAAAATACAAAATAGTTTGAACACTCCGAATTTTGAAAATTTGAAATTGTTTCGTACTTCGATATTCGAGTTTCGAATTTGCACTTGGAAATGAGAAGCTACATATGATATAACGCAGCAAGGACAGGGCTGCAAATATATATTCGTATGTAGCTTTTTGTTTGGGGATTTCTCAATACCTTAACTTAGCAGTCCTTTTCTGATGTATTCTTTAATTAGGGCTTGATAGGGGACATTGATAGCATTGGCCTTTTCCTTGAGCCGATTAAGCAACCATTCTGGAATACGAATGGAGATTGAGCGGCTTGTCGGTTTAAGATTTGGAAAATGCACCTCTTCTAAGTCTTCCGGTTCGTAGTACTCGGAGAGATCTAAATTCCACCAGAACTCACGCTCTTCATCTTCATTTTTAAATTTTGGGAGTACTAACTTTTTTTTCATATAAGTCCACCTCCTTTTTATTTATATCTCGAGCTGATATTATCCTAATTTTATCACCTCGCTTTGTGAATACGACAAATAGCAGTCTGCTTTTTTTCGTCTTGCCAAGTATCCTCAATCTTTCTTCGTTTTGTGAGTGAACAGTATCCTTAAAAATGAATCTTTTTTCATCAAAAAAAGCTTCTTCTGCTTCTCTATCCTCAACATCGTGTTTTTTATTTTTGCCTATATTACCTTCGTCCCAATCAAAAGAGAATACATTCTTGATAAGCATGTATATACTCGATTATACACCCGACTCTTTCTTTGTCAACTGTGCTACAATGAGTTTCAATGGACAAGGTCTATAATCATAAAGATGTTGAGGACAAGATTTACAAAGAGTGGGAAGAAAAGGGGTTTTTCAAGCCTGAAGTGCATCCCGACGGCAAGCCGTACTGCATTATCTTGCCTCCGCCGAATGCAAACGGTGATTTGCACTTTGGTCATGCGATGTTCACAGTTGAGGATATTTTAATCCGCTACCACAGAATGAAAGGTTTTAGTGCGCTTTGGCTTCCCGGCACCGACCACGCCGGCATCGAAACGCAGTTTGTGTTCGAACAAAAACTCCGTAAAGAAGGCAAATCCCGATTAGACTATTCCCAAGAAGAGCTCTACAAGATGATTGCAGACTTTGTGGATGCGTCAAAAGGCAAAATCCAAAACCAACTGCGAAAACTCGGATTTTCATTAGATTGGAGTCGGGAGAAATACACGCTTGACCCTGACATTGTTCGGTTAGTCTACAAAACCTTTAAGCACATGTACGAAGACGGTTTGGTGTACCGCGCAAAGCGGCTGGTGAATTACTGCACCAAAGATGGCACGTCATTTTCTGACTTAGAAGTTGTCTACGAAGAGCGGAAGGACCCGCTCTACTATATTAAATACGGTCCATTAACGCTTGCAACAACCAGGCCTGAGACAAAATTTGGCGATACTGCAGTAGCAGTACATTCAAAAGACAAACGCTATCAACAATATGTTGGCAAAGAAATTGAGATCGAAACAGTGCTGGGAAAAGCAAAAATTAAAGTTGTTGCAGACGACGCAGTCGATCCGGAGTTTGGCACCGGCGTTGTCAAGGTGACGCCGGCGCACGACTTTACTGATTTTGACATTGGCCAACGGCACAATTTGCCCTTAAAGCAGGTGATTGGGTTTGACGGCAAGCTCAACGAGCACGCTGGAAAATTTGCTGGACTATATCTTACGAAAGCACGTCTTGCGGTAGTTGAGGAAATGCAGAAAAAAGGCTTGATAGAAAAAATCGATACAGAGTATGTTCACCGCATTGGCATTTGCTACAAGTGCAAAACAGTTATTGAACCCTTGCCGCTTAAGCAATGGTTTGTGAAGGTTGAAGACTTGAAGAAAAACGCGATTGATGCGGTTAAAAAAAGCCTGCCTGCCGGCAGGCAGGGAGAAATAAAACTGCATCCAAAGCGGTTTGAAGTACAATACTTCCAGTGGCTTGAAAATCTGCGTGACTGGAACATAAGCCGGCAAATTGTGTGGGGAATTCGGATTCCGGCATGGCGCTGCGTTCGCTGCGCTCAAAATCAAAAATCAAAAATCAAAAATCAAAAAGATAACAACAATGAAACAATGGAGCAATTTAACAATGAAGGCTGGGTTGTTACCGAAGGAGAAAAACCAGAAAAATGCCCTGTTTGCGGATCAGCCGATCTAAAACAGGACACAGACACCTTCGATACGTGGTTTTCGTCTGGGCAATGGCCGTTCGTCACTCTGATGAGTGACTCAAGTGCAAAGTTCAAAGTGCAAAGTTCAAAGTTGGGAGATGAGAGAAGCCCGGACTTTGAGAAGTTTTACCCGACGTCTGTAATGGAAACTGGATACGATTTAATTAAGGCATGGGTTTCTCGAATGGTGATGATGGGTCTTTACGCAACGAAAAAAGTGCCGTTTTACAATATTGTCCTTCATGGACTCGTCAATGACCCGTATGGTAAGAAAATGAGTAAGTCAAAAGGAAATGTTATCAATCCTTTAGAATTAATTGAACAATATGGCGCGGACGCAGTGCGGTTTGCGCTTATCTACGGTACGGCACTTGGGAATGACCAAATTCTTTCCTATCCAAAGCTTGAGGCAGCGCGAAAATTTACTAACAAATTGTGGAACATTGGGAGATTTATTGATATGAAGCGAATAAAGAATCAGGAATTAGGAATTATGGAGATAGGAGAATTACAGAAGTTAGCAAAGCATGAAAATGACAAAGAGATGATCAAAAAGGTGGAAGAGCTTATCGAGCAAGTTACAAAAGATCTTGATGCGTACAACCTTCATTTCGTCGCAGAAAATCTGTACAACTTTACATGGCACACGTTTGCGGATAAATATATAGAAGATGTAAAAAATAGAATTGACGAAAACTCCTCCTTAATACTTACTACTTTATACTTAATACTATTGAAGTTACTGCATCCATTCATGCCTTTTGTTACAGAAGAGTTGTGGTCTACATTGCAAGGGGGGACAGACACGCCGCTAATTATTACAAAGTGGCCTCGGGAATCGTTCGGGAAAAGGTCGGGTATTTAAAATGGTATAATAAAAATAGAAAAACATCCTATGAAGAGATCCCTTAGAAAACGCGAAACTACGCAGAACAGAACGCAGAAACACGCTGAAAAACACAAAGTACAATTCCCTAGTTTTTCCCGATTTATTACCGACATTAAACGTGGGCTGCTTGCAGTAAAACTGTGGCTGCGGCAGGAGACGTTAAAAGCACTTTTTAGCCTAGTCTCGTTTTTAATTATTGTGCTCATGGGTTTTGTTGGTGTAAAGCTTCAAAGCATGGTTGTCCAAAAGCAAGAGCTTGAAAAAAACCGGGCGGCAATTCTTACGGAAATTCAATATTGGCAAAACGTTGTCATTCGGTACAGCAACTACCGCGATGCGTATTTTAAGATTGCCATTCTTGAATACCAGCTTGGTAACGACAAAGAAGCAAAAGAATACCTTGCAAAGACTCTTGTTTTAGATCCAAATTTTGAGCAGGGAAGATCTTTTGAAAAACTACTTCAATAGTTTATTGCTGGGGTTTTTCCTGAGGTTTTCCTGTAGGCTTGGCTTCATCTCTTGCTATTTTTTGAGGTTTTTCACCTTCAGCTGGTTGTTGCGCAGCGCCTTCGCTAGCAGGTGCCGCACCCTCTTGCACTGCTTTTTCCGCTTTTGCAGCTTGCGCAGCTGCAGCTTGCGCAGCTGCCTCTTCTTGCGCTTTTTTGGTAATAAGTTCGCCAATCTTCACAACCACCTGTGAAGGATCAGTAAGCAAGGTTACGCCTGCTGGGACCTTAAGATCGGCAATAGTAATCTGCTCGTCAACAGCAGAAAGTGGCGCAACATTAACTTCAATTTTTTCCGGAAGATCGGTTGGAAGCGCTTCGACTTCAACTTCTGAAAGCTGTTGTAAGAGAAGTCCAACCTTTTCCGAAACCGCCTTTGGCTCGCCGAGTGTTATAACTGGCACCATAGTTTTTACCTTTTCTTTAAGGTTTACCTGGTAAAAATCAGCGTGGAGTGGGGTACGGGTTAAAGGATCGTACTGGACGTTGTGGATAAGAATTGGTCGAACTTGGCCGTCAATAGAAACATCAACTATTCCTGTTTCGCCGGCTTCCTTAAACACCTTCTCAAATTCTTTAAACAAAACTTGTACGGCAAGGGATTTTTGATCTTTGCCGTAAATATTAGCTGGGAAAACCCCTTCCTTTCGAAGTTTCTTCACCTTTTTTCCTAACACCGTTCGCTTCGTTACTTTTAGCTCGTGTCGCTTCATTACCCTATATTGTACTAAAATTAGGGGAGAATTACAAATGCTATAATCAGTGCATGATTATTCTTGGTATTGATCCGGGTATTGGGAGAATGGGGTGGGGAATTATACAAATTCAAAATTCAAAATTCAAAATTCAAAATTATGGGTGCGTGGAGACAAAAGCAGGCTTACCAATTGAGAAGCGACTAAAGAAAATACACGGCGAGCTGATTGAGATCATTCGAAAACATAAGCCAGAAGTTTTGGCGATTGAAGAATTGTTTTTTGGCACGAATGCAAAAACGGCATTTGTTGTCGGACAAGCGCGGGGAGTCGTGCTTTTGACAGCAGCGGAGAAAAATATTCCGGTAGTAACGTATACGCCTCTGCAGGTAAAAATAGCGCTCACCGGATACGGCCGAGCAGAAAAAGCCCAGATTGGACAGATGGTAAAAGTGTTACTCAAACTCGACACTATTCCAAAACCAGACGACACAGCCGATGCGCTCGCCATTGCCCTAGCACACGCATTTTCTCGAAAAATGCGTGTGGTATAATCGTTTTGTTTTATGATTGGGTATTTGGATGGGATTGTTGCAGTCATTGATGGAGGGAATGCGATTGTTGATGTTAATGGTGTAGGGTACAAAGTGCTAGTAGCAACAGACACGCTTTCGAAAGTACGGACAGGAGAAAAAGTAAAACTTTTTATTCACACGCATGTTCGGGAAGACACGCTTGATCTCTACGGATTTTTTGACCACCTCGATTTGAAATTATTCCAGCACCTCATTAGCGTTTCCGGCGTTGGTCCACGAACCGCGATTGGCGTTTTTTCAGCCGGATCCCGAGACATGATTATCTCTGCCATTGTGACCGGTGACGAGCACTTTTTTAGTTCGGTACCAAGATTAGGTAAAAAAAGTGCGCAAAAAATAATTATTGAGCTTAAAGATAAGTATGATTCACTTGGCATTATTGCAACAGGAGGCGCAATAGGAAAAGACGGTAGCGATATTATCCAAGCGCTGAAGAGTTTTGGGTTCACAGGCAAAGAATCACAAGAAGCACTGCGAAGCATTGCGGGAAAAGGGGAAACGACGGAGGAAAAGATTAGATTGGCGTTGAAGTACCTTGGAAAGTAGTTAATTTCTAATTAACTTAATTTCTAATTGATCTAATCAATGCCCAAAATTATAAATTTATACATTGGGATTTTTTTAGGTCAATTAGAATAATTAGAGCAATTAGGTCAATTTATAAAGATGAATAAAAAAGCTGACAAAGAAAAAATTGAAAGCGTTACTCCAGAAGAAGAAGTAGTGCTTACCTCCTTGCGTGCCAAGGCCTGGGACGAGTTTTATGGACAAAAGCACGTTAAGGATGCGCTGCGTGTTGCCATTGACGCTGCAAAAAAGCGCAAAGAAAGCATCGAACATATTTTGCTTTACGGCCCGCCAGGACTTGGAAAAACAACACTCGCACATTTAATTGCCAAAGAAATGGGCGTGAATATCCGCATAACCTCCGGCCCTGCGATTGAACGGGCAGGCGACCTCGCATCCATTCTCACCAATTTAGAAAAAGGCGATATTTTGTTTATTGACGAAATTCATCGGCTAAATACGGTTGTTGAGGAAACGTTGTACCCTGCGATGGAGGATTATGCTCTTGACATTGTCATTGGCAAAGGGCCGTCTGCCCGGACTTTACGGCTTGATTTACCGCAGTTTACCATTATTGGCGCAACAACGCGCGTTGGGCTGTTATCTGCACCTTTGCGCGACAGATTCGGTGTCGTGCACAGACTGGAGTTCTATTTTCCCGAGGAATTAGAGATTATTGTTTTGCGCGCCGCAAAGAAACTCAAAATTTTTATTGATAAAGCAAGTGCCAAAGAAATTGCCAAGCGGGGACGCGGAACGCCGCGCATTGCGCTAAAGCTCTTAAAACGCGCTCGGGACGTTGCGCAAGTACATGGTGATGGAAAAGTGACTGCGGACATCACAAAGCAAGCGCTTGACATGCTAAAAGTTGACACAATGGGACTTGATAGCGCGGACCAACGGCTCTTGATGGCAATTATCGAAAAGCATAGCGGCGGGCCGGTGGGCATTGAAACGATTGCATCAACGATTGCCGAGGATGTTGGCACTATTGAAGAAGTTGTTGAGCCGTACTTGCTGCAAATTGGTTTTATCAAGCGTACACCCCGCGGCAGAACCGTCACCAAAGCCGCCTACGACCACTTCGGCAAGGAATTCCCTCACGGGGATAAATCCCAACAGCGACTTTTATAGTTTTGTCCACATGTTGTCCACACGGTGTCAAGCAGCAAAGTATTTTTCGCTGCATACTGTGTGCATGGTACCCTTGCATGTACATCACAAATATTTAGAGACATTTTTGACATTTTATTTTGAGTATACACCCAGGATTAATGCGTACAAGAAGAAAGAAGAGCGAGCCAAAAACCACCTCTTTTCACTCAACAAAGAAAAAATGGCTCACCGCCGCTAACTATCGGAGTTCTGGGAGAATTACAACTTTCGAGTTTGTCACGCTTTGTTTCAACTGCTCTTCTGTTTGTTTGTATCCCTCTCCAAGTAGTCGTTTATAGTGCATGGGAATGGTTATTTTAGCCGAAATTGCGTTTGCCGCCTCGATTGCTTCGGTTACATCCATGGTGTAGGTGCCGCCCATGGGCAGCATTGCAACATCAAGATGCAGCGTGTTAAGCCCTTTCATTTCGGGCGTAAAATCAGTGTCGCCGGCGTGGTACACCTTTTTACCATTGAGAGAGAAGATGTAGCCGACCCAGTTGTTGTCTTTTGGGTGGAAAGAGAGGCGCGACGGATTGATGTTGTACGCGGGGATAGTTTGGAAAGAAAAATCTCTGACGGTAAAGCTGCTGCTTGGTGTTACTGGAAATTGCTTTTCTTCTTCTATGCCAAGCGTTGTAAGGCAGTCGCTTGGTGCAATAACGAGCGTATCGTTTTTGATAATCTTTTGGATGTCTTGCAGGGAGCAGTGGTCGTAGTGGGCGTGGGTTATAAAGATAAGGTCTGCTTTTGCTAGGCTTATGTTCTTTATTTCGAATGGATCAATATAGTAAATGCGATTCCCAGAAGTTTGGTCGGTAAAGAAAAAGCTTGCATGACCAAGCCAGGTGATATCAGAAACTTCCATACTTGTAGTATACCACTTACCGCCGCAGCATCAGCAGCAATTCAATGATGCCAAGAATAGTGCCAAATTTTACAACATCAAGGGTGAATGGTTTCATATGCGTTTGTGTTTATGCACAAAATCATAAATCGCCATAGTAGAAAGAAGCGCTAACGGTATTCCTATAAAATAGGCAATTAGTGCATCGGCAGGACTCATCATAGACTTTCTCCTTAGGCAAGAAGTGTAAGAGGTGAGGATGAAAGCCAAGTGAAAGCAATGTATGGATTTGGGAAGAAATACTTTCAGAAGCCAAGGTGAAAAACGTTTTGTAAGAAAGGAACAGTTGAAATAATAAGTTGTAAGGCAAGTGTTCCAAGCAATGCGTAGACAAGGAATCTGTTTGTAAATACCCCAGTTCTTCCGCGTACAGCAAATGCAAGTAAAAGATGTAAAAACACAAGGAGATTGAACGTAATCGTGCGCGAAACTGTTTCGCTATGCGTTGCAAGAAGCAAGGTAAAGATAATTAAAAGCGTCGTCGCAAGGCCAAATCCAACAACAGCAATAAAGAGGAGGCGATTACCTGTTAAAATTGGCTGCTTTGGGTCTCTTGGAAGATTGCTCAAAAGCGTTGGATCTTTTGTGTCGGAAGCTAAGGCAAGAGCGGGCAAACCATCGGTAACAAGATTAATCCAAAGAATCTGCGTTGGCAAAAGGGGGCTGGGAAGACCAAAGAGCGTTGCAAAAAACACCAAAGAGAGCTCCGCCAAGTTGCCAGAAACTAAGTACGTTGTCGCCTTAAGAATATTATTGTAGATTGTTCGTCCTTCCTCAACAGCATGGACAAGCGTTGCAAAATTGTCGTCGGTTAAGACAATATCGCTTGCTTCTTTGGCAACGTCTGTACCGCTTTTGCCCATTGCAATGCCGACGTCGGCTCGTTTGAGCGCAAGCGCATCGTTGACGCCATCACCAGTGACACCGACAATAGCACCTTTTTTCTTAAGGATGTTGACTAAACGAAGCTTGTCTTCTGGTTTGCTTCTCGCAAAAATACGGGCGTGATCAATAATGCTCTCAAGCTCGTCGTCTGAAAGTTTTTTTAACTCGTCTCCTGTAATAACATCTTCGTCTTTTTCTATAAGACCAACATCTCTTGCAATACTCAACGCAGTAAACTCATTATCTCCGGTTACCATAATGGTTCGGATACCTGCAGTTTTTGCTTTGTGGACTGCTTCGGTTGCTTCGTTGCGAGGGGGATCATAGATGCCAACAAACCCCAAAAACGTGAGGTGTTGCTCGAGGTGAGATCGACTTATGTTTTTGTGTTCTTCCGTTTTTTTTGCAAAACCAATAATACGTAAGCCTTCTTTTGCGTGTTCTTCAAAAAGCTTTGTAATATGCTCTTTCTCGCTTATCGGAAGTTTGCTTTGAGTAAGAATTGCCTCTGGTGCACCACGAACAAAAACATTTGTATGTGCGCCATCTTTAACAACGGTAGTTACCGTTTTTGTGTCAGGATCAAAAACAAACTCGTCAACTATTTTCCCTTTTTCTGTCTTTATTTTCTCCATTTCGTTTTTCGCAAAGAGGAGAAGCGCGCCGTCTGTTCTGTCACCGACAACATCGTACCCCTTATTGTTGGTTTTTTGTATGAGAGATGCAGTGTTGCCAAGGATGCAGGCTCGGATCAGGTCTGGGAAATCTTCTTTTTTTCTCGTCCAGTACTTTTTTACGCGCATAACGTTTTGCGTAAGGGTTCCTGTTTTATCAACAAGAATAATCTGTACTGAACCTAATGTCTCCACAGCAGGCATTTTGCGAACAATCGCGTTTTTCTTTGCCATTCTATGTGTGCCAATGGCAAGTGCAATAGTAACAACGGTTGGTAAGCTTTGCGGGACTGCAGCAACACTAATGCTAATTGCCAAAAGAACAAGCGGGAACAATGCACGTTCCTGCGTAATGCCAATAGGGATGAGTAAAAACGCAGTGAGAATGGCAATAGCAGAGAGAACCTTTCCTAACTGGTCGAGTCGAGTTCGCAGCGGCGTTTTATCTGCTTGTACATCGGCAAGCGTCTCGGCAATCTGGCCAAATTTTGTTTGCATGCCGATTTTCTCAACCAACAAGTGCGCCTTTCCTTTAATAACAAGCGTGCCGTTATAGACTTCGTCATGGGTTTTTTTGGCAACAGGGAGCGACTCGCCGGTTAAGATTGCCTCATCGATTTCAATGTCCTCGTGCGCAGCCAGTGTTCCATCTGCTGGGATTCTATCGCCTTCAGACAAAATAACAATGTCTCCAGGAACTAGTTCAGCTGTTGCAAGCCTTACTTCTTTCCCATCGCGCATAACGCGTGATGCAGGTTTTATGAAGTTCATGAGCTTTTCAAGCGACCTTTCCGCTTTGTACTCTTGGATAAATCCAACAACAGCGTTTAAAAAGAGGACTGCAAAAATAAAAATGCCATCGACAAAGTCGCGAATAATTAAAGAAAATACACCAGCAATTGCCATGATACCGTTGAGGACAGTTGGAAATTGCGAAAAGAAAATAACAAGCGGACTGACAATCTTTTTTGCAATAATTTCGTTCCTGCCAAACTTTTCTGCTGCTGCCTTTGCTTGATCGGTTGTTAGTCCTTTCTCCATGGTTATTACAGTATAGATGATTCTACCCGTGGTCGATATTGTAAACTTTCGGCAATATGCGCTGGTGTAATGTGCTGTGATTGTTCAAGGTCTGCGATAGTTTGGGCAACTTTAATCGCTCGGTAGTACGACCGCGCAGAGAGTCCCATGCGGGAAACGGCCATTTTCAAAAGATCAACGCAAGCTTTGTTGAGTTGACAAAACGTGCGGACTTCTTTGCTGGCCATGTCTGCGTTTGCGGTAATTGTGCTGTGCGTAAACCGCTTCGTTTGCACATCGCGCGCTTTTTGCACGCGATGTTGAATAGCCTTAGAGGATTCTGCCTTCTCTTTTTGTTCCTCGGTTAGCTTTTCCACTTTTACTGCCGGCACATCAAGGTGAATGTCAATTCGGTCAAGCATAGGGCCAGAGACGCGTTTTTGGTAACGAACTATTTGCGTCTGTGTGCATTTGCATGGATGCGTGTTGTCTCCTAAAAAACCGCACGGACAAGGATTTTGTGCGGCAACTAACATAAACTTTGCAGGAAAGGAAACTCTGCCTTGTGCTCGCGAAACAGTGACAAAACCATCTTCAAGCGGTTGACGAAGCGCTTCAAGGGTATGTCTTTGAAATTCGGGAAATTCATCTAAAAAGAGCACTCCGCGGTGGGCAAGGGAAATCTCTCCCGGTTTTGGCATGCTGCCGCCGCCAATTAAGCCAATGTGCGAGGTTGTGTGGTGGGGTGCTCGAAATGGGCGTCTCACAACAAGGGAATCCTTGCCTAAATTGCCGGCAGTGCTGTAGATTTTCGTGACGTCTAGAGCTTCGGGTAAGGTTAATTTTGGTAAAATTGAAGGAAGGGTTCTGGCAATAAGCGTTTTACCAGCGCCCGGCGGGCCTTTTAAGAGAATGTTGTGCCCGCCTGCTGCGGCAATTTCCATGGCGCGCTTTGCTTGTTCTTGGCCGTGGATGTCTGCCATGTCAGAATCATACATATCATCTTTGAGGTACTTAATAAAGCTAAGATGCGCTTGCGGTAAAAGTTTTGTGTGCTCTGTAAGATGCAAAAAAAGCTCTTCAAGACTTGCGACAGGGAAGATGGTCACCCCGTCTATAATTGCCGCCTCTTTTGCATTGATTTTCGGGAGAAAGATGCGTTTAAGCCCCTTTTCTTTTGCTAAAAGGACGTGCGAAAGAATACCATTGGTATGGCGAAGTTTTCCCTCAAGAGCAAGCTCGCCAGTAAAAATTGCATCAGAAATATCTGTTTTTAGTTGTTCCGATGCAAGTAATATGCCAATAGCAATGGGCAAATCGTACGATGCGCCCTCTTTTGGTAAATCGGCCGGGGCCAAATTGATGGTAATACGCTTGGAGGGAAAGTCAGCGCCTGAATTTCTTATGGCAGAGCGCACCCGTTCCTTTGCCTCTTCGACTGCTTTGTCGGGGAGTCCTACAATCGTAAGGCTTGGTAACCCTTGGCTTGCAACGTCTACCTCGACTTCAATTGGCACAGCATCTAGCCCCAAAACAGCAGAAGAATACACCTTCGCAAGCATAAGAGTATCATAACATAAACAAGATAAAGAATAGTTTTGCTGAAGAATGTGCTCGTTAGTGATATGATAAATATATCGTATGGTTTCTGCTAAAAAACACAATCTTGAACAAATGGTTGCAGATGTTGTGCAAGATTACGAACGAAGGGTAAGCCGCATACAGAATTTTGTGCAAACAAAAAAAGCAACTGCTGCGCGACAGAAGGATGCAAAGGACTTAAAAAGAATAAAAGAAGAAATGCAAACGCTGCAAAAGACGTAAGCTATGGCTGATCGTAAACCTCCAGAGCAACAAAAACCTGTTGAGTCAACACCAGAAACAAGATTTGGTCAAGGTTTTTTCCGGCAGGCAATTGGAAGAGTTACTGGTTTGCATAAACAAGTAGGACATGATATTGAGACGGCAGCAGTAACAGGCGCGATTACGCCCGCTCAAAAAGCAACATTAGAGGAGGAGAGAGCCGGATGCTTAACAGCGATGCTTACTGGGGTATCTCGGGTTGTCCCTAATCGTTTTAAGCCTGCACTTTACGACGCGTTGCAAAAAGGCGAATTAGACAAAGTGTACATTGCTGGACTCAATCCAAAAAATCAGAGAGCTGAGCTTTCGCAGCTGGCTAACGTATATGAACGGCAACTTAGGTATGCATTTTACAACAGGAATCGAGAAGAAGCGCAAGTTAGTGCAGAGAAAGCAGTAGATGGACTTATTGCCGTTTGTAGAAGAAAGGGGTTTGACCAAGAGGCAGAAGAGACAATTTGTAGTGCAATAAGAAGCATTTCGTATTCACTTCAAGAGGACTCTCCTGTTGATAAAGAACAAAAAATTACACTGGCACGAAAACTTGTTGCACATGGGGTAGCAAGTGGTACAGCTGACGCAAGAAGAAGAATTATAGAACAATTCACCGATCATTTTGACGATAATCCGTCCGCATTGTTAACTGCAGTTCCACAAGAGGAGAGGCCGGCAATTGTTGCTTCGATTATTGACCAAATGCGGTTTAAACAGGGTGGTGTTGTGGGTCGCAGTGACTATATATTTAGACTCCTTGATACGATCACACCGCAACAGCAGTATGAAGTCATGCCCTCTCTTATGACTTATGCCACAGATACTCTATTCAGATTGGGTGATAAAAGCCTTCACCAAGAGGTAATACCACCAACTACTGCCCAGATAGAATCATACGCTTTCGTAAAGAAAGTTCTTGCCCGGGTAGATCCGAATCATCGCGTAGCGTTTATTGCAGAGACACCGGAAGTGAGATGGAGAAAAATTGTGGCTGGAGGAGATGGTGTTTCGCAGCTTGATCAGGTGGTAAATCTTGTCGAGGGCCAAGATGCGCAGGAGGCGGTTTTTTGGCAGATTGCTTTTGATGATAGAGATTACCGTGGACATGCAACATTCGATATTAATGCAGCAGTAGCACGTGCACAGCCAAATCGCGAGAAAACATATTTTGTCGCAACGCAAATGCGTGAAGGACGACTTTCTCCCCAAGCGTGCGCCTCGTATGGGGCAAAACTTGTCGCACAGATCCTTGAGGAGCCACAGATAGATACGCAACGGCTTGCGAGCACAGCAATAATGTACGGCGTTGATATGACTGTACACAGAGACCGTATCATGGAGGTTATCGAACAAGCGTTCCGAAGCGGTACGTTTACCGGGGATCGCGCCGAGCTAGCACGGCAGATAGGTAATGTTGCTTTAGCATCTGGCTGGGAATCATTTCGCTACGATGCGCAGGCGACACAAGAATTAGGCGAGAAAACGTGGCGACGCGAGCAGTCAATCATCGACGTTTTACAAAACCATCTTGACGCAAATGATTTTCGCTACTCATACCAGCTGGTTGAAGCAGCACTCGGCAAAAATGAGGCAGAAGCTCTTCTTGCTTCCGGAAGAATTGGGGACGTTGCAAATAGGCTTTGGCGGTTTAAAGAGCGGCATCCTTTCCCCGAAAGTAAACAGTGGCATTATCAGGTGTATGAGTTTAAGGGCTCTGCTGATGAATTGGCACAAAAGATAGCAGGTATTAAAAGAGAGCGTCCTTCTGTACAGGTGCTTATATCTTCTCCTGATGGTGATAATCAGTGGGTTAATTATGATGAGCTGTCGAATGTTTCTCAAGGCGAGTTACAAGGAGTTCGTTTTGCAGATAACGGTTTTGGATATGATGAGCAGTTGCAGGCTAAATTTATTCCGACAAAAAACGATTTCCCATTCTTACGAGGTAGTTTTGGCCAAGGAGCTAAAATGAGCATGATTGCGCTACAGCGGGAGGGATGTAACGTAAAGATTGGCTCTGCGTATTTGGATCCCGAAACAGGTGAGCGAGTCGAATGGGAAGGAACGCCGGCTGTTATTGAAGCAACAGGAACTGTCGGGTTACATGGGAGAAGACGACGTTCTTTTAGCACAAGTTACCTTAATTCAACAGGAAGCGTGACAGAAATTATTTTTCGTAATGCAAATCCTGTAACAAAACAGGTTTTTCAACAAATGCTCGACGTGAGACAAGACCCCGAAGGTGTCGGTTTAGGAAAATATGTCCTTGATTACCAACGATCAAATACCTACCAATATGGCGCTTTTGAATGTGAAACACAAATATCTGCTTCTCCTTCGGAAAGAGGAAAAATTTTTATACAAGGGTTAGAGATTCCCATGTCTCCAGCTACCTTTGCGTTTGGATATAACCTTCCTTCGTCTGAATTTCTGACTGGCAGAGATCGTACGTATCTTGAATTACGTATGACAAGAAAAAATATAGCAGAAGCCTGGTCGGGTGTGACCGATAAAGACATGCTTCGACAATTCTATGCTGTCGTTTTGGGACAGAGCGATAGGCCACACGCAATTGAGAAAAAGTTAATGGATGAGTTTAGTTGGCAACTCTCGGAAGATGTAAGACAGATAACAAGAGACGTGTTGCGGGAAGTGCTCCATCTTGATGAGACGCATCAAAAGGTAGTAGTAGCAGAGCCGAATATATTACTAGAAAAGCCTGATGTTGTCGCACGGCTCGAAGCAGCCGGCTTTTCAGTTGTTGGTGGAGTATACGACTCCGCAAGCGACTATCACCTAAAATACTTTGTCGATCATCTCTTTGATCAAGAAACACTGTACGATCCAACGACTGCCCTTCTAGAAATTGAGCGGGGGTCCCAAAAAGACGTTCTTCAGGTGCCCGAAGCTCTCACAACAAAACTTTCAGAAATGCTGGAGACAGCGCGCAGCAATGCACGGGAAACACTTGCGTTATGTGGTTTTACAAAAGACGTTTCAAAACTCGATGAACAGCAGCTTACTGTAGAGGTACAAAAACCTCAAAAAAATAATAAAAAATGGATAGATCGAGTAGAAATTTACGACAGCGAAGCAGGAGGGTATGTTGGGCATAAAATTGTTGTGTACCCCCAAAATATTACTGGCGCAGAAGATGCACCTGAAGCGTTTTTGGCAGCAGACGAAACCTTCCTACAGTTTCTCATGGAAATGGAACTTACAACGCTTACCTTGAATGGACAAAGCTGGTATATGGCAGAACAGGCAAGATTTATCCTTGCTCAAGGTATTGCTAACAACATAGCGAAAGCCGGCGTTGACGCACAATCTCAAGCACATGAGAGTGCACAAGCAGTAACCATACGGCCATCAGAGGTTAGCGTGTCAGTTCCTTCGGTTGCCGATGTAGTCAAACAAGATGAGTTGGCAGTTGCTGTTGATAGCCGACTCCTCCCATTGCGTTCCTACGATGCTGATCTTGATGAGGTGAGAGAGAGTATAGAAGGGCTTAACGGATTACTTTTGCAAGAGCGTGTCGCAAGGACAAAAAGTTTTTCAGTACAAAGCGTTGCTGGTAATCAGTATTTCCACAATGGGAAATTGTACGAAATTGTTGCAGAGAAAAAAGATGATGTCCTGCAGCACATAGCACTTGCTGAAGTGCCTTATAGGGAGTTAGGCGAAAAGGAGGGATATAAAGTTTTTCTTGCTGGAGAAAAGGAGCAGGCAAGAATTGTTATTCCTCTTGCGCCTGGCAGAGCAAATATGCTCTTGCGTGACGATCGAGGTACAACACTCGTCTCGCCTTCTGAATGGAAAGAAACGAGAGGTCGTTGGGGTCGAGATGTTGTTCCACAAGATCCAACAAGCTTGCTGCGAGAGTTTTGGAAAGGGAGTTTTACGCAAGAAGCAGTTGTTGGCAAAAATATCATCGCGTTTCCAATAGGCGCTTCTTCGCAACAAGCGGTTGAGAAAAGAGCAGCATATTTTCTTGAAAACTATACGTTACACATAGAAGATGGAAGCGAATCATACGCAGAAGTACATACTGGTGAACCATACATTGAAGCAACACATAGCATTGATTACGGTGAGGGAAAGGTCTGGGACGATCCTCGCAGAATTTTTGGTGACGTGGTGCAAAACCATCTTGATGAAGTTGGTAAAGAAATGAAAGTTACGTATCGCGTTGAGAGAGATGGAGAGCGTTTGTGGATTGATGAGCCAACGCTACTTGAGCCAGACTACGCGAACGCTCAAATTGTTGGTGTTTCTTTTAGCGATAATGGTCGGGGGTATACCACAAGAGGAGCATTGGTATTTGGAGAAGAGACAAAAAGGCTTGGAGGGAGAAGAGGGAAATTTGGAGAAGGATTGAAAATGTTATCTGCCAGTTGTGTGCGCAACGGTTTTGATTTGACATTGCAATCAAGAAGCTGGAGTGCAAAAGTAACGAGCAGGCCGCAACAAGTTATTGCTCATGGGAGAAAACAAACGAAACGCATGGTTGGCTTTAACATGGAATGGCAAGAGAAGCCCAGGGAAGGATCTATAACAGAAATTATGCTCCCAGAAGTTGAGGTTGGTCCTTACGCGCAGCGAACTTGGAGCGAGTGGGTTGATATTATTGATCCGAGAAAGACTAATGAGTTAGGGCATAAAGGGCTTGAGCGGTATGTGCGCGTGATGAGAAAGAATGAACGGGCGATAAAAGTTGGCAATGTTACTTTTCTTCCTGATGAACAGAATACGTTTTATGAAGGCGGCATTGTTATTCCTGATGCGGAGAAAAGACTCGAGAAAAAGTATTTATTTGGCTACGACGTTGACGGTGACCTTGTTGGGACACAAGAGAGAAATGTTGTTGATGCGGAGAAACTAAGCGGACATTTACAACGTGCATTTGCGTCTTTACCAGTTGAAGTGTGTCAGCGGTTATTGGAAGAAGTACGGCATCAGGTTTCTCCCTACGCACATGATGTGAAAGCAACATTTGAAGAATTTGCGCTCGTTCGAGCACTCCAGCACATTGAGCCGCTTCGCCTTGCATACTATAAAACATACGGAGAATACGCTCTTTTAAGTTCTGCGTCCGCAGCAAAGTTTGAGCTAAGATACGGAACCGGCGCAAACGATGCACCGCTTACCGATGAAGAAAGAATGATCCTTAAAAGCATTATTGAATACGAAGATCGTCATCTACCTAAAGACATGCTTGTACAAATGGATAGTAGACACTATGAAATCATGAAAAAATTAGAAGGCCATGTACGAACAACGAAAGAACAACTGCAATCAATTATTCAAGAACCTCGTGCTACCACAGAAGAGGAACGCGGACAAATTACACAAGTTGTCCAAGCAACGGCGCAGTCAATGACGACTACTTTGCAAAGACTATACGATTCACCAAAAGGAAGAGAAATCCTACGCCGACTTATGGAATACAGTGATCGGCGAAAAATTACCGTAAAAGGAGAAACCGATGTTAAACAAGCATCGGAAACAGAATATGAGGATGTAGAGAATATACTTTTCTACCTAGAAGCAGTTGCACAGGGATTGTTGCCAATTGAAATACAAGTAAAAAATGCTGCCATGACCGCAGAAGCACATGTTTTTGGCGAAAATGGCATCGCATACGCAGAAAGAATTTTTGCTGATCCTGCTCATACGGTTGCCGTAACGGAGCATGAGTTACTGCATCTTGCTTCCAATACTGGCGATTACAATACCACCTTTGTAGGATTACTTATGCTTATGAATCCACATGTAGCCGCGCGTTTCAGTCAATGAGGTTAACCTTCGCAAGCATATGGTTAATAATAGCAGTTATTTCTTTCCAAGTCCTTCATCATGTGGGCCAACGGTACGAAGTGTAAGTGTGTCGCCAGTTTTTTCAAAGGTGAATCGATACGATTTGTCTACTCGAGCCTCCCAAAAATGAACTCCTACCATCTTTTTAGCTTTAAGTGAAGGATGAAATACATCAGTTGTAAGATAACGTATCTGTTTGTCTACTTTCTTTTGAATAAATTTTGGTAATTTTGTGTAGCGTTTAACAAATTCCTTTGTCTTGGCAATCCTCATTTATTTGCTCTGGTGGAGGTCTTTAATGAGATCGTCTGCGTTTTTATAAACAGCGTATCTTCCAGATTTAATATCCTCATCTGCCTCCATTTCTGATTTTTCCCACCATAATGTACTCCCATAAGGAATCATACTTTCAGGAATAAGCTTAAGGATTCGCACCTTGAGTTTTTCAAACTCTTCAAGCTCGCTAAGAAGTTTTTTTGCTGTTGTAATATGAATTGTTGCTGATTTTCCCATAATTTCTCCATTCACAATGTATCATAGGAAAGATTAAAAAACAAGCAAATTTTTCGCTCAAAGAAGAGGATTATTGCGTGGCAGCGAGTTTTTCTTTTACTTTCTCAACCAGCTCGTCAAGGGTCCAGTCGGTTTTTACTAAGTAATCATACACCTTGTCGTCAGATGGAATATAAGTTTTGTCAATGCTGCTTAAATTTGTCAAAATTATCACCGGCACATTTTTACCCCACTCGTCTTCCCGCAGTTTCTTTAACATTGTTACACCATCCATCTTGGGCATAATAACATCAAGTAAAATAACGTCAGGGTGCTCTCGTAGTGCTGATTGCAAACCATCTTGGCCATCTTTTGCTGAAATAACGGTAAACCCTTCGGTGCTAAATTTATCTGAAAGTGCTTTTAAGAGCATTTCTTCATCATCAACAATGAGAATTTTACTTGTGTTGTCACTTGGTTTCATTGTAGCTAGTGTAATATAAAAAGGAAAGATCTGTCAACAAAGAAGATTCCAATATTACACCAAAATAGAAATGTCACTCTCTACCAAAATAGAAACGTCCCCTTTGTAAAAACGCAAAATTCTTCTAAGATGCAGTTCTGTATGCGTCTATGGGGATTAAACTTACCCAACAAGAGCAGGAGAAGTTGGAAAT
>JACQKQ010000036.1 GCA_016204465.1 Candidatus Levyibacteriota bacterium | reverse complement strand
GATATATTCATAAATATATTACCATATTGCCATATATTTTGCCATACCCCAAAATAGTATAGTCAATCAATGTAATCATCATAACAAATTTGTAAAAATAAAAAGAGGTTAATGCACTTTATTATGCATTTTTTAGGCCAAATGTATAAGCAAATTCAGAGTTTAGGCTATCAGATAGGAATAATTCAACGAATTCTCGCAGTCTGTGGAGAGTATCGTCCGGATAACCAGTTAATAATTGTTAAAAATAAATGAAAGAAGTTAAAAGAAGATTTATTGACTTTGCAACTATCTGCTACTAAAAACTGCCACTCTTCTAAGATTTGGAAGTTCATCCAACTCACTTCTTGATACAAGTAATCCCGCAGGTCCATGTTGGACTAAGTTGACTGTAATGTAAGGAAACATCTTAGCTATAAAACGCGCGGTGCGTGGGTCGTCATCGTCAAATTCAACATCTTTATACAATTCTGTTAGCTTTAGTAACGCGTGTGCCTTACTTACAGCAGTTATAACTCCATCGGGTGTATAAAAAATTTCTTTGAAATATTCAGCAACACCTCCTCTGTGTAGTGTTTGCTCCGTCATGTCAACCCATTGACCTTTATGTGATCGTCCAGTATTTCCATAAATATCTGTTCCCTCGGCAACTAATTTCTTAAATTCATGCTCCACACCCGAATAAACTTTTCTTCTTGCATGAAATTCAAAAGATATTCTTTCTTTAAGCCCATTAATGGGAATATCAACACGACTGTGATTAAGATTAAGTTGAGACAAATCAGCTATTGTTAGATTAGGTAAACGATGTGAATGTATACTACCTATAACTAATCCCGATACGCGGGTAACAGTTTCACGACCTATCAGAGTATCTCTAAATCAAAAACACGAGCCTTTTGGCTTAGTTGTTCTTTCATTTAAACAGCATTTTAGCAAAACCTATATGTAAAGACAAACATTTGGATTGTGGTTGATGTATAATATTTCTACCGAATGATTCTTGTGGTGAAAGTATCCTCCTTCGCCTGATGGCTTCGGCGGGACAAGCCTTACTGTTAGGGGGCGAATGTTGACATCAGATTTGGTGATTCATCTTGGCCGCAAGGATCGAAAATATATTTTCTCCCCTTAAGTGCTACAATTAATTCATGTCCGCTAAAAAGAAAACTCATCTCTACATTGATGGAACAAATTTATTTGCAGGACAGAATGAATTGTTTGGCCCAAATAAACACCTTTCATTTAGTTTTCTTATCCAAGAAATCAAAAAGTTAGTTGCGGTGGATAGTATCCTTTTCTACGCCTCCTACATGAATCAGAAAAACAGAACAAAATTAACTGAGGACAGGAAAAAGCTAATTGCTGCTGAAGCTTTATTGTATCGGGAAGTAAGAAATACTAAAGGTGTTACTTTTTATCGAGGTCATCGCTCACCTACTTCTGGAAAAGAAAAAGGTGTAGATGTGCATTTATCAGTGGATATCGTAAAAGATATTTTCTTTGGCAACTGTAATCAGATTGTAATTATGACTGGTGATGCTGATCTTATTTATCCTTTAGAAATAGTCAAAATGCTTAAAATCCCAACTCATGCTATTTTTCTTCCTAACAGATTTTCGTTGGAAATGGCATATAAAGCAGATAAAGCCTTTGTACTTAATTTCTCAAATAAATTTAAGTCAGATAGAAAATTGCCGAGGCAGTTGAAGATTATAAGCATAAAAAAGCCCCGTATGGTAAACATACGGGGTAAGTAAGTGTATTTAACCAAAAATAAGACCATTTGTCAATGCCTTATAGTTAAAATTAGTTAAAGAAAGCTATTGTACTTTGCTATACATCTTTTAGGCCAAACTGATAAGCAAATTCAGAGTTTAGGCCATTAGAAAGGAATAATTTGAAGAATTCTCGAAGTCTGTGCAATGTATCGTTGGGCTCACACAGAAATTCAGCTTGACGCAAGATTATACCCACTGCTATACTAAGCGCAAGTTGAGCATTACTAAGATTTTTTCTTGGGCAATTTTAAGCATAATAGCTGTTTTTTTTGTTTTCCTATTAAACATTGTTTCCCTGATTACGGATTGGTGGTGGTACCAAGAAGTAGGATTTACCGGAATCTTCATCAAATCCATAAGTGCGAAAATTATTATAGGAACGGCAACGGGAGTTTTCGCGGCGGTTTTTCTTTTGTCTAACTTCTTTATCGCCCTGCGATCCAAAATTCCATGGTTCGTAAACATTCCCGAATCCATAATCGGTACGAGTCAACCGGTAAGCTTAAATAATCGTCTATTCAGAAAAATTGGTATTGTTATTAACCTTATTGTTTCTATCTTTTTCGGTTTTATTGCCGCGAGCAACTGGAGTGATATATTAAAGTTTTTTTCAAGCGTGCCTTTTGGCCAAAAAGACTCGTTATTCGGTCTCGATATATCATTTTATGTATTTTCTCTTCCCGTTTACTCTTTTGGACTTGGAATTATAAAAATTCTTATCATACTATCGCTTATTGGTTGCAGCATCACCTATATCTTGAGAGGCAGTCTAAATTTTTCAAGCATTTTTGGTAAATATGAACTGTCGCGATTAATCGTAAAATCAAAAAGGTTTAACGAACACCATTCGGCTATCTCAATACAGACTGGTAGGAAAGCCCGATTACACGTCGGAATTCTATTATTTCTTTTTCTTACGACAACTGCCATTGGAACGCGCCTATCTCTTTACGATTTGCTAACCAGTCAAACAGGCGTAGTATTCGGCGCTGTTTTCACGGATGTCAATGTAATAATGCCTATCTTACGCGTATCTATTTTTATTTATGGTTTATCCGCAATTTTAGCTCTATTTTACGGTATTTTCGGAAGAATAGCCCCACTTTTAGGCGCAATTTTTCTGACTATAATAATGGGGATTGTGTCATCGACCATGCCCTCGATTTTCCAGAAATTTGTTGTTGCTCCCAACGAACTCGTTAAAGAAACTCTTTTTATCAAAAACAATATTAATGCCAGCCGCATGGCTTACGGTTTGGACAAAGTGGAAGAGAGGGAAATAACAGCGGATAAACCAATTACCGCATCCGACATAACTGCTAACAACTTAACAATTAAGAATGTTAGGCTTTGGGACAGGGATCCGCTTCTCTCGACTTTTTCGCAAATCCAGGAAATTAGAACCTATTATGAATTCGCGTCTGTTGACAATGACCGTTACAAGATTAACGATGAGATACGCCAAATTATGCTTTCGCCAAGAGAACTGGCTTCAAATAGCCTACCCAACAAAAATTGGATTAATGAAAAGCTTACTTTTACACATGGGTATGGAGTTGCCGCAGGACCTGTAAATCAAGTCACTCCAGAAGGACTGCCGGTGTTGTTTGTTAAAGATTTGCCTCCAAAATCCGAAGTCAATGAGCTTGAAATTAATAGGCCGGAAGTTTACTATGGGGAAATTCTTAATGATTATGTCATCGTCAAGACCAACTCTCGGGAATTCGATTACCCCAAGGGGGAAGAAAACGTCTATACGACATACGCTGGACACGGCGGAGTTGAAATTAATTCTCCGTTGCGCCGAATCTTCTACGCCCTGCGATTTGCATCCCTCAAATTGCTTTTATCCGGCGATGTTACGGATAAAAGCCGTATTATTTATAATCGAAATATAAAGGAAAGGGTTAATAAGATTGCTCCATTTCTTACCTATGACCGCGACCCGTACCTTGTGATAAGCGACGGCAGATTGCGTTGGATTCTTGACGCTTACACGTCAACTGACCGCTATCCCTATTCTCAGCCATTGCTAATTAGCGGAAGCAGAGTAAACTATATTAGGAATTCAGTCAAGGTAGTTGTAGACGCTTACGACGGGTCGATCGATTTTTATCAAAGCGATCCCGAAGACCCGATTATCAAAACTTATGCTAACATTTTCCCAAATACTTTTCATAAACTTTCCGATATGCCCAAAAGTCTGATTGAGCATATTCGTTATCCCGAAGACATTTTTACTTTACAAACTGCAATTTATACTACCTATCACATGGAAGATCCGCAAGTATTTTACAACAAAGAAGACCAATGGGAAATTCCGGCCATTACCGAAGAAGGTGAAACTCAAACCATGGACCCGCGCCACATGATCATGAAGCTTCCGAATGAAGATGAAGAAGAGTTTATCCTGATGCTGCCGTTTACTCCAAAAGCTAAGGACAACCTCTCCGCGTGGATGGTAGCTAGAAACGACGAAGAACAGTATGGTAAGCTTGTCGTTTATCGCTTCCCCAAAGACAAATTAGTGTTTGGACCTAAGCAAATAATCGGCCGGATCAGTCAGGACGCACAAATCAGCCAGCAAATATCCCTATGGGATCAAACGGGTTCCCAGGTAATTCAGGGTCCGCTTCTGGTTATTCCAATTGAAGAATCTTTGGTCTATGTCCGCCCGCTTTACCTAAAAGCAACGACGGGGAAAATTCCGGAACTTAAACGGGTAATTGTCGCGTATGGAAACAAAATCGCAATGGAAGAAACATTGGACGCAGGTTTGGCTAAAATCTTCGGCATTGCCGAAGGCCAAACTGGACTTTCAGGAGGAGTGCCTCTCCAAAGAGCAGAAAAGTCCGCTGACATAACCGGAGAAAACCTGCTTCGTGAGGCAAACCAAGCCTATCAATCCGCCATCAATGCACAACGTGAAGGAAACTGGGGAAGATACGGAGAGGAAATAAAAAAGCTGGGAGAAATCCTGAGCAGACTCAAACAATAATTCCGCAAATGATCTTTATTCCTGATGTACTTACTTGGACATTTTTTAAGCCAAATAAATATGCAAATTCGGAGTTTAGACCGTCAGACAGGAATAATTTGAAAAATTCACTTAGTCAGTTTTAAGTGTCCATTTGAAAATTTGGGATTGAGAACCCACAAAATCAATAATCTTTAACTCAATGGTAGTTGAGCTGATTGGTCTAAACTTTAATACCCCTTCTCGATGATGTCCACCAGCGGGGCTGCCTTCCCATGCAGTAGGTTTATATTGATTTCCCTTATTATCCAAAAGAACTGAAGTTTTTTGCAGATCCTGATCCAAGGACCCGGAGTGAGTGTCCAGGGTAACTTCAAATTTCCACTCACTGGAAGACTTGGAAATATCCTGTGGTGTTACCTTGATCGTTATATTTTCAACTTGAGATGTCTGGGTCTCTAATTCATTTTGATTTGCAGTTTGTACTTGAGGAACTTGCTGTAGCGCCTTTTCACTACTTTTTCCTTGTGTAAAATATAATATAGCTACTGAAATAAATAGTATTACCAAACCAAAAACAATGAGATTTATTTGTATTTTCATATTTATGTTCTTTTTTTAAACTTATATACCCTATTTGTCATGTAAACAATACCTGCAAAGTTAAAAGCTAAACCAACCCAAAAAAGCTCCACCTGATATTGACTGATGAAAGTGATAATCCCTGTGATTCCCAAAATGGGTAATATATTTACCAGGTAGTGAGCACAGCAGGATATCATGGCTGCAGTTGAGGTAGCGCCTGTTGTAGCAACAACCCTGGGAGAAACTTTTTGGGAAACAGCACTTCTTAAGTAACTATACAAGCCTACCTGAATACCAAAACCAATTGCCAAAGTCACCACATAATACCAAAACTGCCTAAACTGACTTTGGGCAAACACCCATCCAGAAATCAAAATCAAAGCAGTAAAATACACTGCTAACAGTATTATTGCGGCAATAATCCCTTTTAAGACCTCATATGAAGCTTTTTTAAACATCTGTTTAATCCTCTTTCTTTAAATAGATATAAGGTCTTTTTCTGTTCTGTTTAAAAGTACTGCATTAGTTGCGACGATAATTGATGAAAGGCTCATTAAAAGTGCTGATACCTCCGGACGCAGCGAGATGCCGAAGTTAGGATATAATACTCCGGCGGCAACCGGAATTGCCAATAAGTTATAAATGGAAGCCCAAAACAGGTTCTGCTTCATTTTCTTGACAGTAGCCTTAGAAAGCTTGATAGCCCTTAAAACATCAGCCGGGTCTGATTTCATCAGAACCACATTAGCAGTTTCGATAGCCACATCTGTTCCTGCCCCAATGGCAATTCCAATATCGGCCTGCGCCAGAGCAGGGGCATCATTGACCCCGTCTCCCACCATGGCCGTAAATTTTCCTTCTTCTTGTAATTTTTTGACATAATTTGCTTTTTGCTCTGGCATAACATCTGCAAACACCCGATTTATACCTATCTTTTTGGCCACAGCCTCCGCAGTTTTCTGGTTGTCACCGGTAATCATCGCAACCTCTATTCCTAGTTCATTAAGTCTTTCGACAGCCTTATTGGCAGTAGGCTTTATAGGGTCTGCAGCGCCAACTACCCCTGCAGCTTTTCCGTCAACTGCTAAAACCATAATGGTGTTGCCGTCTGCAACTAATGAATTAACATCAGCTTCCAGCTCATTAAGATCAACATTATTTTGCTGCATTAGTTTGACTGTCCCTACCAAAACCTTTCTACCCTCAACTATTGCCTGCACACCCAATCCTGCCAGGTTCTTAAACTGTTCAACCTTTTTAGGTAATTCTAATTTTCTATTTTCCAGCTCATCAAGGATTGCTTTAGACAGAGGATGGGAAGATTTGGCTTCTGCAGCTCCAACCAGCTTTAAAACATCAAACTCAGAAAAGCCATTTTTAGCAACTATTTTTGAAATGGCAGGTTTGCCCTCTGTTAAAGTGCCTGTTTTATCCAAAACTACAGCCTGGATTTTGGAAACCTGCTCTAAAGTTGGAGCATCTTTGATTAAAATATTGTGCTTTGCCCCCAGTCCTGTACCAACAGCCACAGCTGTAGGAGTCGCCAAGCCTAAAGCATCAGGACAGGCAATAACTACGGTTGAAATCGCAAAAGTTAAAGCAAATAAAAGAGGCTGGCCAATAATAAAAAACCAGACAGCAAATGTTAAAAGCCCTCCTCCAACAGCCACAATAACCAGGTATTTTGCAAACCTGTCGGCCAGCTTTTGTCCCGGAGCTTTGGAATTTTGGGCAATCTCAACCATTTTGACAATTTGAGCCAAAGCCGTATCTTCACCTACTTTAGTAGCCTTAAACTGGACAGATCCCGTAGTATTGATAGAACCGCCAATTACACTGTCTCCAGTTTTTTTAGCCACAGGAATAGACTCACCAGTGACTAAAGACTCATCAATGGCTGTTTCACCTTCTAAAATTTGCCCATCAACCGGTACTTTATCACCGGGTTTTAAGACTAAAATACCTCCCAGTTTTACCTCTGTAGTTGGGATCAATTCTTCTTTACCATTTCTTAAAACTCTGGCTTGAGGTGGGACAAGCGCAAATAGAGCTTGAAGTGCATCCGTAGTTCCACGACGGGATTTCATCTCCATCCAATGGCCAAAGAGGACAAATGTTATAAGAAGCGCTGCTGCTTCATAATATGAATCACTGCTTCCTAAAAGACTTAAAATCACACTGAAGGCGTAAGCTGCTGTAATTCCAACAGCAATAAGCACAGCCATGTTTAAAGTTTTTGCCTGTAATGCTTTGTAAGTGGAGTATAAAAAGATCCAGCCTGAATAGAAAAAGACAGGGGTAGTTAAAACGAAAAGAAGCCAGGGAATAGGAATTGGGGATGGCAGTTTAAGTTTTAAAAATTCAATTCCGAAAGGAGAGTAGGCAATAATTGGAATTGATAAAATTAAGGCAAAGAGGAATTTGTTACGGATATCCTCTTCCATCAGTCTGGCCATCTCCCTTCCCGCTAAGCCTCCATGCTCCATACCCATCGTCATACCCATGCTCATCTTCAGCTTTTCCCAAAAGGACATTTCAGCAGTGGGTTTCATAACATGCCCTGCGTGCTTTCCATGTCCTTTTTCACTTTGCACTTTTAACTTTGCACTTTTAACTAATTCCATGCCACATTTAGAGCAACTGCCTATCTTTTCCTGCTTTACATTAGGGTGCATCGGGCAGGTGTAACAAATGTTATGTTCCATATTTACTTTGCTCCTTTTTCAAATACGTTCATCAACTCTGAAATAGCTTTTTCCTGCTTTCCGCTTTTAAAATATTCACCAACACAAGTTCTTAAATGGTTATCCAAAATTAAGCTGTCAACCTCTTTTAAAGCGTTTTGTACTGCTTTTGATTGGTGAATAATATCTATACAGTAACTTTTATTGTTCACCATTTTAACCACCTTTGCAAGATGTCCCTGGCTGATTTTAAGCCTATGTACTATGTGTTCATGAGTATCTTTCGGTTTATACATATCAAGTCCCCCTATAGGGGATATAATACAACATTAAAGATTAAGAAAGTATGAAGAATATTGTAAGCTTAATGTTTGTTTCCGCCGTCTTTCATCATCCAAAGATGTAATAAAGGGCATGCTAAAAACACTCCCCATAAAAGAACTGTCCCCAAAGAGAGATTAAAAATTCTGACTGCAACAAAAACCAATGCTACCAAAGCTAAACAAAAAACTACTGCAAAAATTTTCACCTTCTTAAAAGATTATATATGGAAGATACTTAAAAAAGGATTAAGATAAGATTAAGATTTCTTTAATTAAGGGGTAAAATGATCTTGAAGGTTGTTCCCTGGTTAACTCTGCTTTTAACCTTAATTGCTCCTCTGTGGGCTTTAATAATAGCCTGGGCAATTGCCAATCCTAACCCTGAGCCAAAGGTTTTGGAGGTCTTTGAACCCCTGTAAAAGCGGTCAAAAATATGCTCTAAATCCCTGGGATCTATGCCCAAACCGGTATCTTTAATCTCAACCTCAGCCGCTGTGCCTTTTGCACGAAGAGAGATCGAAATTTTTCCATCCGGTTTTGTATATTTAACCGCATTATCCAAAAGGTTTAATAAAACCTGGGATATTTTTCCCCTGTCCCCGTAAATTTCTATACCAGGATCAATGCTTGAGTCAAGTTGAATATTTTTGTAAGCACCCAACTTTTCTGCAATCTCTCTTAGTTCTTCCAAGGTTTGGGACAGATTAAACTTCTGCATTGCATTTTTGGTAAACTCCGCTTCAGACCAAGCCAAATCCAATACATTCTTTAGGGTGGAGGAGAGTTTACTTACGTCAATTAAACTTTCCTTGAGCACTTCTTTGTATTCCTGACTGCTGCGCTTCTTTTTAAGGGCAATCTCTATGCTGGTTTGCAGTGTGGCAAGGGGTGTCTTTAGTTCATGGGCAACATCACCTATAAACTGCTGTTCCCTCTTAAAGGACTGCTGGATCCTATCCAAGAGCCCGTTAAATGTTTTTGCTAAGTTTCCAATCTCATCATCACTATCAATATTTTCAACTCGTGCGTTTAAGTTTTTACTGCTGATTGTCTTCATCTTATCCGAAAGCTGGGTGAGGTTGCGGGTAATTTTGTAGATGATATAAAAACCATCTAGTGCAAGTATTAAAAGAAGCAGTAAAAAGATAAGATTTCCGAAAGGCAAAGAAAAAATATGGATGGCCAGGTAAAAATAAGCCGCAATGGAGATTAAGCTTGTAAAAAACCAGAAAAATAACTTTGCTTTGATACTTTTAAACAAATTTCCCATTAACTTTTTTTGATTATTATCCTTCAACCCCGAGCTTATACCCAACACCGTGGATTGTGTGTATTAGTTTAGTTTTAGAACCGCCATCGACCTTTTTACGCAAAGTATTAATAAAAACATCCACCACATTGGACATGTTGTCAAAATTGTAATCCCAAGCGTGTTCTATTATTTGTGTCCTGGTGACAAGCTCATCTTTATGCCTTAAAAGGTATTCTAAAATGGAAAATTCTTTTGGGGTTAAGATAATCTTTTTACCGGATCTTTGAACGGTGTGTTTAATAGGATTAACAGTTAAATCAGCTGCATTTAACACATTTTCAGCTTGGTTGTGGCTTCTCCGAAGGAGTGCCTGGATTCTTGAGCGTAGCTCCTCAAAGGCAAAGGGTTTTGTTAAGTAATCATCAGCCCCTGCATCCAAACCTTCAACTTTCTCTTCCAACCTTGATTTGGCTGTCAGCATGATAATCGGGGTTTTAATATTTTTGGCACGCAGATTTTTGCAGACTGTAACCCCGTCAACTTTTGGCAGCATCAGGTCAAGGATAATCAGGTCATAGGTTTCTGATTGTGCTAAATATTGTCCTTCCTTACCATCAAAAGCCTGGTCAACGGCAAAACCTTCTTCAGAAAGACCATTTTTGACTGTATTGGAAAGCCGCTGCTCGTCCTCTATTATTATCACTCTCATGACTTGAAGTATACACCATCTTCATTAAGATTTATGGCAGCAGCTGCAGCCATGAACACTGGCTTTACCTTTTTGTAAATATTGCTCGGGTTTGGCATTAAAACTGTTTTTACAATTCTCGGAACAAAAATAATATGTCTTCCCCTTATAATTTTGAGAAAGCGCAGTCTCTTTCCTAATCTTCATTTTACAAACCGGATCTTCCACTTTTACCTCCTTTCATTTTTCGACCCCCCACGTCTGGTGCAGGGTTGCTAGAATTGCATTACAATTTATTCATCTCTTCAGCTAGCTCTTTGTTTCTGACCGCCATCTTTTCATCATCCATGGTGAATCTGATTATTCCTTCTTTGTCTATAATGACATAACTATGGCCTGGGTATTGGCCTCTGTGCATGGATGATGGTAGGTTCAATACTCCGTATTGGTTGGAAACGGTAGCATTACTATCAAATAAAACAGTGGCTTTAGCAAGCTGCGGCATCTTGCTTATGGCCTGCTGCCAGTCTTTTTTTGGGTCAACTACTATATTTAAAATTATTGTCTCATTATCAAATTCAGTTGCACTTCCGAAAGCCGCAATTTGGTTCCAGCAGGATGGATAGCACATAATCCCTTCATTAAAAAATAGCAATACCTTTTTTCCCTTAAGACTGCTTAAAGTAACTGCCTTACCAGTGTAATCTTCTAGCGTAAAATCAGGGGCTGTTTTGCCCACTAAGCTGTTAAATGCTGTAGAGTCCGAAGGAGATGCAGGAGCATGATGTGAAGACATATCATCGTTTGACAAAACTGATTGCTGTTTTACATCCGATGTGGATGTGTTTGGTTTAGGAGTGTCTTTTGCTAAGAAAAAAGTTACCACAAATATAACCCCGACTGTAGCAAATGTAGCTAGTGTAATAAAAAGCCACTCTTTATTTCTCATTTATTCCCACTTTCTTTAAAAGACTCAAAAACTGGCTAGCGGCTATTTTTAATGCTACCAGAAAAATACCCACAAATAGTAATGCCCAGACGAATTCTGGGATAAGGTTTGTTACTAGGCTTATGGATTTAATAAAGTTTGTTAAGTAAATATTTATGGCAACTTGCAAAGAGTCATGGACAGCGATTTGGTTAGTTTGCGCCAGGTAGAAGATATAACTGCCTAAAATTAGAAACATTAGCCCGGATATTAAATTTGAAACAGTCACCAAAATTTTTTGGCCAAAAAAATTGTAGGTTAAGGTTTTTTTGAAGGTTAAAAACTTTTGGGTGATTTTTGATTTGTCAAGACAGGTGGCAATGACAAAAAGCGGTGTGACAATGCCTAAAACATAAGCTAAGGTATATATCCCTCCTAAAGCTAAAGATCCGGGAATAGCAGAGATAGCCAAAACTCCTGCCAAAACCGGGGCACAACAAGTTGTGGCAATTGCTGAAAATATCCCCAAGACATAAACTGATAAAACATCATAGTTTTTAAGCTTGGGATAAACCTTAAAAGGAAGCGAAAATTGTTTTCCTAAAATTAAAACTGTTCCCAAAAAGATCAAAAAGATAGACCCGATAAGAAATATCTGGTTATGGTACTGTGAAAATAGTTGGGTTAAAAATGTTACACCAAGACCTATTGGTAAAAAGATGGTCAAAAGCCCTAAGAAGTATATAAAAGTCATCAAAAAGATTAAAGTTTTTTGCTTAAAAATCGAAGCAAAATAGGTAGGGAGTAAAACCGAAATACAACATGGAGCAAAAAGCGCTGCTATACCGGCAAAATAAGCTGCAATAAACGAAGCGCTGATCAAAAGTTCCATACTGAAGATATATTCTAAAGAAAAGGAGATTAAGAAATAATTAAGATTGACTTATTATACTCCGCAACCTCCCCCTTGTTTTGGGGGTGGCTCCACAATGCCGTTTTCCGTCAACCATTTTTTGACAGCTTGTGCCCCAAAAGCCGAAGATATATCTTTGCCTAATATTAACCTCGCATCCACATCCTTGTAATCCTTTCCTTCTTTGTTTTTAAAATATAGGGCTATGTCATAGTAATTGCTTGGGAACCAAAAGGCATTAAAATATTTGGCAGCGTTGTACATCTCATCCTCTGTAGCTCCCTTTGCTGCCATCAGCTCCAAAATGCCTAAAAGAGCCATGCCATGATTGCAGTCCGGAAACGCTGTGGAGTTGCCGCAACAAGGCCTGTAAATATTGGAAGCAACTTTATTTACCAGGTCTTCTTGCTCAACCGATAATGGAACTAAAGCTCTCTTAGAGTAATAATCCACCGCATCTCCTTTAGCCAATGACCACCCTCCTGTTGAGGCAAAATTGCCGACCTGCCCCTCTCCGTATTTGACCATATCGCCTTCTGTCAGAATTTTAGTTTTGTTGCCCAGTCCAAAAGCCCAGAAGAAATTTAACAGAAAGTATGAATTTTCCTGGGAAATTTTAATTTTTTTATCAGAACCTCGTGTTAGAATCTCCTCCTGTTCTGCTGTTAAAGGCTGCCCGGATTGTTGATAAACCTGCTTAAATTTATCAAAATCAATTACTCCCATATCAAGCATTTTAGGACCAATCTCTCCGTAAGTAGCATTGATTTCATAACCATCAGCAGGATTGATCTTTGCAAAAGTTTCGGCTGAGTTTGCTTTGGCAGCTTGCGTACCATTAGAAGCTGCAACTGCTATTTCTCTTTGCGTTTTTGCTTTATATTTTATAGGAAGCCTTGGGATAGCATAAATTGTAAAAATAAAGGCAACTAAAAGGAGAAGCGGTTTAAGCTGGGGAAGGGTTTCCCGGTTTAAATTGAGTTGTAAATTTTTGTTCTCAAAAGAGATTACGTTTTCTTTGTAGACCCTACAAACTCCTGCAACACCGGCAGCAAACTGCCAAAGCGCATAAAAACCAATCAGAGCTGCCAGAGTCTTAACTTCAAGCCCTCCAAAAGGGAAGGCGGTTAGTGAGGCAGCAATGCCCAGCAGAGGTAAAAGATAAGCGCTGCAAACAGAGCAGCCGGTAGCAACAGCCGAGAAGAAGAACGAGCCTAGGGTATTTAAAAAGGTTGCTTTTTGGGCTCGTTTTTGTTCGTCCAGCAGATAAATTAAAAACGTTATAGATACACCTACAATAAGAGCGTTAATCACGCTTAAAATTACTTGAGACAAAGTATACCAGGTAGCATTAGACTGCCAAAAAGCGTCCCAGGTGGTTTTTTGCGCCAGAATAAGATAGTACAAAAGCAACACATTTAAGGTAACGGTTATGGTTATAACCCAGGATGAGGATTTAGAAAATACCTTGGCAAGAGCGCTAAAAAAGACTGAGCCGTTCATAACGTTTATATTCTAATATACATGGTTTTTAAGGTAATTGTCAAAGAGTTTGAAAAAAACCATCTTCTAATCATGTATTACTACTTTTGTTCCCGGGTTATCTTCTGTGGCAGTTAAGGCATTTGCGCCAGCAGGAATAGTTGGGCCAGCCCAGTTGTATAAAAGCCCAACCTCTTCCGGTTTGAGATTCACACAACCGCTGCTTCTGTTTTTTACACCAAAGTCATTATGCCAGTATGCCCCGTGTATTGCAAACCCCTTCCAGTTAGGAACATTTTCTCCTCCAAAAAAAAGAGAGTAGGGCACATTGGGCAAGTTGTAATAGCTTGAGGTTCCAAAAATACCTCCCTTATACCGCTGGGAAAGAACTTTTCTCCAGACTCTAAACTCTCCTGTTGGGGTTTCGTAGCCTGGTCTGCCTGTAGAAACAGAAAATTCATAAACCTTGCTTTTTCCCTCCCAGGCATAAAGTTTAAGGTCGGATAAATCCACCTCTATCCATTTTTCCGCTCCGTCATAGACAGTATGCAAGCCTAAAACTTGTTTTTGTATGTTTTGTGCTTGAGCAAGTATATTTTCTGTTTCTTCTTTTGTAATGCTACGTACAACTTGATTGTCAAATACCGCTTCATCGGCATTTTCTGCGAAATCTCCCTTACTTGCTATTAACTCTTTGTAAAACGCGTCCGTACCGTCACCCCAATTTGGAGTATTTTTCAAAGAGTTTGATTTAAGTAAAATTGCGCCAATCACCAGCAATAAGATAAGAGGTAATAAATATTTTTTCACCTATAATCTAGCGTAACTAATATTTATTTATTAGTCAATAGATTTGCTTTTTTGCAAAACGTGGTCTAGTATGTTTGCATGACAATCCCCGTTGAGGCAAAAGGAATTGCACACCAAAGTGAACAAGAAGTTTTAGATGATCGTGCTGATGCAATAGTAAAAAGAGTACTTAGTTTTATTAGTTCGTCGCCTGCGTTCGTTGAAAGATGGGTTGATTTATTCAAAAACGAAGATTATGATGCCCGAACGCAAGGATTTACTTATACCGAAACAGATGACAACGGAAAGCCTTACACATTCTTCGTCAGGTACATGCCGACAGTAAACGACATCCCGAACCCAATTTTTGCTTTAGATTTTAATTTTACAACCCCCACTGAAAAAGCAGGATTATCAATTATGGCAAAAAAAGGAAAATCATTTATAAATTTTTTTCCCGATAATAATCATACCAATCCTGTTAGAGAACAAGAAGGCGCTGACAGAATTGATACTGCTCTAATGATGCTCGAAAATAATTTTAAGTTGACGCACGAGAGTAGACCTTTATAATCTTGTCCGTTACTTTTCCCCATGTTAAATCTTGTACTTTTTCTTGTAATTCGACTGTTAATTTTTCGCGCTCTTTTTGATTTGTGAGTAAAAACTCCATTTTTGAAGCAAGATCTAGTGGATTATTTACCGATGTAAGAAGCGCATCGTGTTTTTCATCAAACAAACTTGCAATGCCGGCAACATTAGTGGTGATAACCGGCACGCCGCACGCCATTGCCTCAAGCGCTGCCATACCAAACGATTCGTAGTGCGAGGGCATAACAACAAACTCCGACGCGTTGTAGAAATAGGGAAGTTCGTACTGTTTTTTTCTGCCCAAAAATTTTACGACTGCTTCGATATTTAGCGTTTTTCGAAGCTCTTCAAGTTTCTTAACTTCTCTTGTCCAACCTCTTTTTTGCGACACGTCTCCGCCAATAATCCACAGACAAACGCGAAGATTTTGGTTTTTTTTAAGCATAATTTTAAGCGCGTATAAAATCATGTCAATGCCCTTAAGCGGTTCGATCCGACCGACAAAAAGTACTATTTTATCAGATGCTGCCGCTTTCACGCGCTTTTTTGCTTTCACCATTGGAATCGGACGAAAAAGATGGTTATTTACTCCGGGATTTATAACAGTTATTTTTTCACTTGGAACGTCATACAAATGCGTGAGGTATGCGCGGTCGCTGTCGCTTGCGGCAATAATCGCGTTTACTTCTCTTGTAAGCTGTAATTCTGTTTTAATACGATCTTTTCCCTCGTTCTCGAGTTCGTCGCGGGCAACAAGATTTTTCATAAGCGCCAATGTATGAAACATCATAACACGGGGAATTTTTACTGCAAGTTTTTTTTGGATTATTGTTCCGGTTAGTCCCGAAAGGTAGTAATGACAGTGCATTATGTCGTACTCAACTCCTTCTTTCTTTGCAAATTCCAGAAAATTATTGGCAAATTCGGCAGCATAGGGTATTAGCTTTTTTTTGCTAATGGGTGACTCGGGACCGGCAGTGAGGTGAATTACTCGAAAATTTTTATCTACCTGAACAATTCGTTTTTCTTTAGAATTCTGTACTCGTGTATATACATCAACCACAAAACCCCGCTTCGACAACTCTTTGGAAAGTTCCAGCACATATACATTCATACCGCCGGTTTCTTTACCTTCTTTTGAGGCAAGCGGACACGTATGCATGGATAGCATTGCAATGCGTTTCATTAAACGTCTGTCGTAAGGTTGCGGTAAACAACCACAACAAGTGAAATAAAGGGAATAGAGAGGAGTGCGCCGGCAACGCCCAGAAGCTTGCTTCCAATAATAACGCCCAAAATTACTGCAACTGGGTGTAAGCCAACAGCCTTTTCCATAATGCGTGGGACTAAAATATTATTCTCAACTGCTTGGATAAGCATGTAAATCACCACAACAACTAATGCTGTGGTCGGCGATACGGTTAGAGCAACAATAACTGCAGGCACTGCGGCAATAATCGGTCCCATTGTTGGAATAATCTCAAGCATTCCTGCCAAAAGCGCCAGTGGAAGCGCAAAATCAAGATCAATAACTGTAAGAGCAATCCATGTTATAAACCCGATAAAAAGCGAAAGGATTACCTGACCTCTAAGCCAAGCTCCTAATTTTTCCTCTACTTGCGAAAATATCTTGTAAATTTTTGCTTGTCTTTGTTTTGCAAATAACCTAACAATGTCATCTTTTATTTTTTCGTGATCCCCAAGAAGATAAAGACTAATTATAAGAACTGTCAGAACAGAAAAAAGTCCACCAAACACGCTTGTTGTAAGTAAAACGGCATTTCTACTAATGCTTGCAAGTTCCTGCTCAAAAAAACCACGAACTTGCGAAGCGTTAACACTTACGCCAAAAATACGCGCAGCACTGTCTAAGTAGCTAGGGAAACTAGAGAAAAGCGATTGTAATTGCGCAAGGAAAAACGGAATTAATGGTATGATAAGCGCTAAAAGCAGTACGATAGTCGTTAAGTAGGGGATAAGCACTGCTAAACTTTTAGGAACTCGTTTTTTACGCAAGAAATCAGCAAAAGGAGCTAAAGCTGCTGTTATAATATAGGCAATAAAAAGCGCTATAAGGATACCTCGGATTTCAAAAAGAAACCACAAAAAGAGCAAAAAAACTATAGCGGAGAAAAATTGATTACCCGAAAAATATTTCACAATAGGACTTATCATACTGATTTATTATACACCTTTTTGTACCCGGAAAAAAAGATTACGGCAGTTTTTTTATCTTTTTCCATTTGTTCTTTAAGCGCTTCTGCCGAGGAAAAAACTAAGTTATCGCGTATTTTTTTAAGCAATCGTATCGCAATTTTTTCTCCGTATATATCCCTATCAAAATTTAGAATGTACGATTCTGCTTGAAATAAATCTTCGCCAAATGTTTTTGCTTTGCCTACAAACGTAAGCGAGGGGAACTCCAGTTTTTTCAGTTTCGTAACTGATAAATACACTCCTTCTTGAATGCCAGTTGACACTTCAATGTTGGCTGTTGGAAATCCCAAGGCTTTGCCTCGATTCTTGCCTCTTTTAACTACTCCGTAAATGACAAACAAACCATCCATAAACGAATTCTATCGGAGTTTACAAAGTAACGCAAATCTGATAAACTAATAAGTTCAAATTTATGGATAAAATTACAATCAAAGGTGCCAGAGAACACAATCTTAAAAATGTTGATCTTACAATCCCCAAAAACAAGCTCGTTGTGTTTACAGGGCTTTCAGGCAGCGGGAAGTCTTCTCTTGCCTTCGACACGATTTATGCTGAAGGCCAGCGCCGCTATGTTGAGTCGCTTTCCTCCTATGCCAGACAATTTTTAGGCGTTATGAAAAAACCGGACGTTGATGTTATCGAAGGCTTGTCTCCGGCAATCTCAATTGACCAAAAAGGTGCGTCGCACAATCCCCGCTCAACCGTTGGCACAGTTACTGAAATTTACGACTATCTTCGCTTGCTTTTTGCAAGACTCGGCTGTCCGCACTGCCCAAATTGCGGCAGGGAGATTGCAAGGCTTTCAAAAGAGCAGATTACAAACCTTATTATGGATTTTCATAACAAATTGGGAGAATCAACCGCAATACCTTTAAATGTGCTTGTACTCGCGCCTCTGGTAAAAGACAGAAAAGGAGAGTATATAGACTTATTTTCCGATCTAAAAAAAAGGGGCTACAAAAAAGTACGCATTGATGGGCAAATTTTTTACCTTACAGACCAGTTTGTTTTGATTAAGACAAACAAGCACAGCATAGAGCTTGTTATTGACGCTGTTACGATTACAAAAAAAACCGATAGAGATAGAATCGCTACTGATGTAGAACATGCACTTAGGTTTGGCAACGGCGAGCTTATTGTTTCGGTAATTAATGACAAAGGGTTTGACATCCCTGAAAAGCCAAAAAAAATGACAGATCACTTGTATTCGGAAAAATTCGCCTGTCCTTTTTGTAGTATTTCTCTGCCGCAAATTGAACCGCGAATTTTTTCGTTTAACACGCCGCACGGAGCATGTCCAACATGTAATGGCTTAGGTACTGTGCTTAGTATCGATAAAGATCTTGTTTTTAACAAATATCTTTCTATAAATGAAGGCGGAATACTGCCATTTCCAAATATTATGGAACAAGACACATGGTTTTCAAGAACATTTAAAACATTTTGCGAAGAAAATAATATTCCAGCAAATAAAAGGTTTTCTGAAATGTCAGAAAAAGATAAAGAACTGTTGCTTTCAGGGACAGGGGACAAAGAGTACAAGGTACATGGCCAGAATAGGTGGGGAAAAAGTACGGTTATTTACGAACCATTCAGGGGATTTTTTTTTGAATTAAAGCGGCGGCACAACGAGTCTGATTCGGATTTCATCCGATCCCAAGTTGAAAAATTCATGCGTTACAAGACCTGCGACGCCTGTCTTGGTGCCCGATTAAAGAAAGAAGCACTCTCTGTGACGCTTCTTAAAAAGTCAATCGCTGAAGTCACAGACATGGCAATTGGCGAAGCTAGCACATTTATAAAAGACGTAAGAATTCAACTCTCTAAAAAGGAACAAGAAATTGGTAAAATTATTTTGCGAGAGATCGAAAACAGGCTGCAGTTTTTAATTGATGTTGGGCTTTCATATCTTACGCTTTCGCGGGGTGCCCACACGCTTTCTGGCGGAGAGGCACAGAGGATTCGATTAGCATCACAAATAGGAAGCGGTTTAACAGGCGTTTTGTATGTTCTTGATGAGCCCTCAATAGGTCTTCATCAACGAGACAATGGCAAGCTTATTGAAACGCTAAAAAAACTTCGGGACTTAGGCAATTCAATTCTCGTTGTCGAACATGATAAAGAAACAATGGAGCAAGCAGACTATATTATTGATTTTGGACCAAAGGCCGGCATTCAAGGAGGATACGTTGTTGCAAAAGGAACGGTTGGAGAGATAAAACGTAATCCAAGTTCATTAACAGGACAATATCTATCAGGAAAAAAGATAGTGCGAATTGCGAAACAATCCCAAGGCGTAAAGATGAGTACGCCTCCGAGGTGGAATGCTGTTGACACATCGGAAGATTCAGAAATAATAACCATTTATAAGGCATCAGAACATAATCTTAAAGATATTACTGTTTCGTTTCCATTAAAAAAGTTTATTGTAGTTACAGGTGTTTCGGGAAGCGGCAAGTCAACATTGGTCAACGACATCCTTTACCATGCGCTTATGCAAAAAATTTATACATATCATCGTGAAAAGCCTGGAAAATTTAAGGATATACAAGGAGCAGAATATGTTAGGAATGTTTTTTTGATTGATCAGTCGCCAATCGGTCGCACGCCCCGCAGCAATGCTGCAACCTACACTGGAGCGTTTACATACATAAGAGATCTTTTTGCAAGTACTAAAGATGCAAAGATTAAAGGATATGGCCCTGGCAGATTTTCGTTTAATGTGAAAGGCGGCCGTTGCGAAGCGTGTGAAGGCGAAGGGCAAATCAAAATTGAAATGCAATTTTTGCCGGATGTCTATGTGACTTGCGAGGTATGCCAGGGAAAGCAATATAATGCTGAAGCTTTGTCTGTTCAATTTAATGGAGAAAATATATCAGACGTACTCGACATGAGTATTGAACAAGCGCTTCACTTTTTCTCGTTTGTACCAAACCTTGCGCATAAACTGCAAACGCTTGCAGACGTGGGACTCTCGTACATGAAACTTGGCCAGCCAGCGCCAACGCTTTCAGGTGGCGAAGCGCAGCGGGTAAAATTGGCTGCCGAACTTTCCAAACGCGGCAAAGATGCGTTGTATCTTTTAGATGAACCAACAACCGGTTTGCATTTTGCCGATTTAGAAAAACTAGTCTTTGTGTTACGGCGGCTCGTTACACAAGGCAATACCGTAATTGTTATAGAGCATAATTTAGACGTTATCAAAAACGCCGACTGGATTATTGACCTAGGTCCGGAAGGCGGCGATAACGGTGGCAGCATTGTTGCACAGGGTATGCCAAAAGATATTGTAAAAATAAAAGCATCATATACAGGGTTTTACCTTGCAAACGTGCTATGATAGACATATGCGGATATTTAAGCTTTTTATAGTATTCTTTTTTCTCCTCCTTACTCTACCATTAAAAAGTCATGCTTCCGAAAATTTTGCAACGTCATATGAGGTTACATATACTGTATCGGAAAACGGTTCAACGCACGCGTCGTACGACATTAGCTTAACCAACAAAGACAGCCAGTATTACGTAGCTTCTTATAAAGTAAACGTTGGGTTTTCCCGCATAGAAAATGTAACAGCCAAAGACGGCAGTGGAAGTATCGCGCCAGAAGTAAACAAATCCGCCACCGGATATACGGTTGGCGTTGTGTTTAACGATGAAGTGGTTGGTATTAACAATACGCTTTTTTTCAATATTAGCTTTGATACGCCGGATGTTGTGCAAAAACAGGGGTCTATTTGGGAAGTAAATATTCCGGGCGTTTTTGATCAAAACGCATTTACGTCATTTAATGTTCACGTTCGTGTTCCACAGAAACTTGGCACTCCAACGTTTGTCAAGCCAGAAAGTGCCGGACTAAAACTAGACTTTAGCAAAGAACAGCTTGGAAAGTCGGGTATTTCACTTGGATTTGGCGATAAACAGTCATACGCCTTTTCCCTTGATTACCACCTCAAAAATGAAAATTTGTTTCCGATCCGCACCGAAATAGCTCTTCCACCACAGACCAATTACCAAGATGTATCAATTGAAGACATAAGTCCTCCGCCGCTTGATGTAACGGTTGATAGTGATGGTAACTGGTTGGCGCAGTATTCGCTTTTACCATCAAAAAAAATTGATGTAACTGTCAGCGGAAAAGTAAAGCTTTATCTTTATCCAAAGAAAGAGCCCTTAAGTGAAATACAGCTTAGTAAATATTTAAAACAACGTAAATATTGGGAAACAACAGACGAAATGAAAAAACTAGCAAAAGAATTAAAAACCCCCCGTGCAATTTACAATTACGTTGTCAATAAGCTAACGTACGATTTTTCAAGAGTAACCAGTAGCAAGGGCAGGGTTGGTGCAAAAGGCGTGTTTGACGATCCGTCTTCTGCAGTTTGTCTTGAGTTTACGGACCTTTTTGTTGCGCTTTCCCGAGCAGCCGGCATTCCTGCGCGGGAACTCAATGGTTTTGCCTACACGCAAAACACACGACAGCGACCGCTTGCTTTGGTGCAAGACATTTTACACGCATGGCCTGAATATTACGACTATAATCGGCAAACGTGGATAATGGTTGACCCAACATGGGGCAACACAACTGGCGGCGTTAACTATTTTGATACTCTTGATTTCGACCATTTTACGTTTGTTATCAAAGGCGAACAAAGTGATTATCCAATACCGGCCGGGGGGTATAAATTACCAGGTGACGAAGAAAAAAAAGACGTTTCTGTTGCCTTTACAAAAGATTTTTCATTTGAAGCTGCAGAAGTTGATCTACTCGTTGATCTGCCAAAAACAGTAATTGCCGGCTTTCCAGTAAAGGGGTCTGTTACTGTATTCAACAAATCAAAAACGCCATATCCGAAGGATATGGTAGTTGTCAGAAATGACAAGCTTATGCCTAAGGAGAATAAAAAAGCAGTAACACTAATACCTCCGTATGGGAAAAGAGAGATACCTGTGCTGTTTGAAAAAACACCAATTTTGACAAACACGACTATAATCGCTACAATACGTTTCAGCGATAGTCTTATCCCTCAACAAATACGAATTCTCCCAGTGTATCTGACAGTTTGGGGCTTAGGCGGAGGTGTAGTCATACTTGGAACAACAATCACAATATTATCAATCATTGCCAGAAAAACCCGGCGTATACCAATTTTACGACAAGAAGGGCAAGCTTCTGTACGTGGGCAAGGCAAAAAACCTTAAAGCTAGAGTCGCCTCATACTTTCAAAACATCAAAGTCTTTGGAGTAAAAACAAAAAAACTAATCACAAAGATTGCACGCATTGAACACACAATTGTCGAATCAGAAATCGAAGCGCTCCTTTTAGAGGCAAAGATAATTAAAAAACATATTCCACCATACAATGTGCGTTGGACAGACGGTAAATCTTACCCTTTTATTCGTATAACGGTTAAACAAGCATATCCGGCAGTACTTACCGCACGGCGAACCGATGACGCCAAAAGCACGTATTTTGGACCATATCCAAACATATCGGCAATGCGGTTAGTCCTTCGGAGCTTGCGTCGAATCTTTCCGTTTCATTCAACGTTTAATCATCCGAAAGCGTATTGTCTTTATCATCACTTAGGCCTCTGTCCGTGCGCAAACGTTAACGGTTCAGAAAAGGAAAAAAGAGAATATCGGAAAAATATTTATAAAATTACGCAGTTTCTGGACGGGAAAGTTGCAAAAGTAAAGAAAGATTTGGAAAAAGAGCGTAACGAGTATAGCAAAAAAGAAGATTTTGAAAATTCCGCAAAAATTCAAAATGCGCTCAACGCAATAGAACTTGTTACCCAGCCGGTAACACTTCCGTTTGAGTACGAAGTAAACCCCAATCTTGTTTCGGACAAACGTGAACAAGAACTACGTTCGCTGGTGAAGATTTTAAGGAGTGCTGGCGTTCCTGCTCAAACACTACAAAGAATAGAATGCTACGATATTGCAAATATTCAGGGATCAAATCCTGTTGGGTCGCTCGTCGTGTTCACAAACGGCGAAAAGGACAGCAAGTGGTACAGAAAGTTTAAGATCAGAATAATAAAAGGACCAAATGACGTTTTGATGATGCAGCATATTATTTTTCGAAGGTTAAAACATACAGAATGGCCAATGCCGGATTTGATTATTGTTGACGGCGGAAAAGCGCAAGTTGGAGCTGCTGCAAAGGCAATCGGTAAGAGTGGCAAAAAAATTCTGTATGTCGGTTTGGCCAAACGAGAGGAGATTATTGTGACGCCAGATCTTAAAGAAGTTCGGTTACTAAAGTCAGAACCTGCATTGCATCTTGTTCAACGCATCCGAAATGAAGCACACCGCTTTGCCACAAATTACCACAAAAACCTCCGCTCAAAAACCTTTCTTTTAGGGTGATAATGAGTTCCAAGGCCTCGCCTTGCGAAGCTAAAATCTATTTTCTAGTCAATGTGTACTCATATGGAAAATAGAGAAATGCTGCGGGGGCGTCGGCTAAGAGATATTTTTGGAAATCGGCGTAAATTTTCTTACGTTGTGCAATACTTGGATTTTCCATTTGTCTTCCGTCTTCAAGCAGTTTATCTATTCGTTGATTGCGATATCTAGCAATATTGTTGGGTTGATCAGAGTGCCAAAGCGAGTACTGATCTGGATCTTGCGGCACTAAAAAATCACCTAAAAAAATTTGGAAATCATTAGGAACTTTGTCAACAACCTCTATTTTTGCTGCGATGTCAAGTGATTGCCATGTTTCTTGAATTATCTTTGCAGTTTTTTCATATTTTGCTAAGGTTTTAATGGTAAAAACTAATTCTCCTGACTGCGTAGCAACACCACTTGTCTTTAGAAGTATTTTTGACGATTCTATATCTTGCGCATACGAGTGTTGCGGCGCAACTGCCCATAAGGATGATGGATATGGTAACCGGTTTCTCTCTCCTTGTTCAAATTTATCTGGCAGGGCGTAAGTTAAAGCGCTTCGCAATTCTCGGCTTGAAAGCATTGCGTCTTGTGTGTTATAAAACATTGTTATAAGTCTTCGTGTATTGACTTCTTTTTGAACGGTAGTATTGGCAAATAAGTCGAATGATTTATTATTAAATGTTATGCTTGAGAGACCAATAGCATTTCTTATCTCTCCAAGTGCATAAGCTGTTTTTAGCGCGTCTTCATTACTGTAAAACTGGTAGGAGCGCACTTTTCGGGGATCAATGGTCGAAACAAGGGTAATATGCTCAACGTATTCTCCATTTAATTTGAATCTTTTTACCCTATATTCCCCAACGCCCGTTAGATTTTGGCGTACAATCGGCTGCGACAAACGAACAAGAAATGGGTTGTAAGTTTCCTTTATTTCAAAAACAATAGTATAGGGATCTTTATTTGTCTTTTTAGTATCGGCGAAATTATAAGAAATAGTCTGCGCCGTTACTTTGTCTCCATCACTAAAATACAAATCTTTGCGTAAAGAAAAAACATATTTTTTTCCTTTGTCTTGTATTTTCCAAGAGTGGGCAATCCCAGGTTTTACTGTTCCGTTGGCGTCAAGTGATGTTAATCCCAAAGCAATGTAGGATAAAAGATCGTCAGGTAGCGAATCGAGCCTGTATGCTCCCACAATACCAATTGTTACCCTCTGTTCTATAGGCAACAAAGGCAGGATAGTTCCGTACGAGTATCGCAATCCAAAAAAAAGAAACAGTCCAAAAAGAAAAAAAAGAAAGATGGTTTTACCCCATTTTTTGATATACGCTTTAATAAGCCAGTACAAAAGTCTTCTTCGAAAAATAATCATAACCCAAAACTTATCGTGGAATAAGAAGAATGATTGATAAAACCGCAAATAATATGCTCAAAACAATAGTTACAAATACCAATATACGTTCAAGACTTCGGCGGCTTCGGTAGAACTCTCCTCCGCCTCCAAATGCCGTTGATAATCCGCTTCCCTGCATTTGCAGGAGTATTACAATAATAAGCAAAACCGAAACGATAATTTGCAAGAAGGTTATAATCATGCCTACATATTATAGAGTTTCGTACACTGCTTTTGCAAGTTTTTGCGAATCGTGGTAAAGGGGAAATGATTGATTAATAAGGTCTTTTGCAATTATTGTGTATAACCCGTTTTTCTCAATCCCATCCGACAGTACAAATTCGTATTGACGGGTAAATTCTGAAGGAATTTTCGCAGATGTGTTATTGTTGACTAAAAATAAGTCAAAAACGTGCGACCCGCAATGTTTTTCTATGGCGCTGACAAAATCGTTAATTTCGTACTTTGGCGTTTCAAAAATTTTATTTGCAACATTCACGACAAAAAGTTTCTTTGCTTTTGACTTTTGTATTGCATCAAGAATATCGGGAACAAGCAGCACGGGGAGAATTGTCGTGTAGAAGTCGCCCGGCCCGGCAATAATAACGTCTGCATGTTCAATGGCGCTGATTACTTCTTTTGACGTTGAAGGATTTTCTGGTTTAAGATGCAGCGTTTCGATAGTACCGGTAAATCTCCCAAGGTCAATGTTTTCTTCTCGTTCCACAACCTCTCCAACAGACGTTTCTGCCCAAATACTTATGTTTTCCGTTGTGGAGGGGAGAATACGACCGCTTGTTTTAAAAATTCGCTCCATTTCAGCAACTGCTTTGCCAAAGTCGCCTGTTATTGACGCTAGAGCAACCAACATGAGGTTGCCAAATTTTTGCCCAGGCAAAGAATGATCCTCGCCGTAGCGATCTCCTGAGAAACGAAACGTAAGTAGTTGTTTAAGAAGCTCGTCTGCATTGGACATTGCCGCAATACAGCTTACCAAATCGCCAGGAGGCGGTATGCGGTAGTATCTGCGGAGCCTTCCTGCCGATCCGCCGTCATCGGCCATAGAAACAACAACTGTGATATTTTTTGTATATGCTCTAAGTCCTTTGATAAGGTTTACCGTGCCAATACCTCCGCCAAGACAGACAATTTGTTGATTTTGCTTATTCATGCCTTAATCCCTAAGCAACCAGTTGAGTGTTGAGATTATAACAGAATGAAGACTGGCTGCAAGTATATAAGCAAAAAAAGTATTTAGCATCATGCGAGGGATGACAAATCCGCCTAATGTCGTGCCCGGAAAGACAAAAGCGCGAACTTCAATTTGCGGCATAAGCACGGTGAGGACATAAAAGAGTATTGCATGAGTAATTAACGAAAAAAGCCCCATAGTGACAAAGGTTACAGGAAGGCTTAGGAGATTGAGGATTGGTTCAAGAAATATCGTTAAAAATGTTAAGATAAGGCCGCCAAACAAAAGCGTTTGCAATCCGCCGTGAATCGTAACGCCTCCTAAGAGGATTGACAATGCAAAGAGTGCAAAGGCATTAAAGAGCGTTCTGCGCAGCAAGCCTTTCATAGAGCTTCTCCATGCTATCAGAGCGGTAAGCATGTGTCAACGAAAATTACCTTTTTGTAACAGTTCACACTTCTGACACAGTTTTGTCATTGCGAGCGTAGCGAAACAATCTCGTGAGATCGCCACGGCTACTACGTAGTCTTGCTGTGATAAATAACTTTCATTGTTGCAAATTGTTTGGAATCGCACTATGATAAGTTGCGCATTGCTCGTCTAAAAAATGAATACTGTTGTCTGTCCAAATTGCGGTAAAGACGTAGAGATAAGCCTTGCATTAACAAAGCAAATTGAGCAAGACGTAATACTTCGGCAAAAAGAGCGTTTCGCAAAAGAATTGGAAACTGTAAAAAAAGAAGCATTAGAAAAATCCGCCAAAAAACTTCAGGAACAGTTTAGTCTCCAACTTAAAAATGCGCAGGAAGACGCGAAAGAAAAAGACGAGCGTATTAATGACCTTATAGAACAGATAACAGAGCTTACCAAAAGTGTTCGACAGTCAAAGCGAGAAAGAGACGAAGCAAAGCTTGAGATGGAAAAAAAGCTTTCGGAGGAAGAAGAAAAAATTAGAGCCGATGCCGCAAAAAAAGCGGAGGAAGCCCAAGCATTAAAGCTTGCCGAGAAAGAAAAACAGCTGCAGGATGCGCTTAAGGCAAACGAAGATTTGCACCGAAAGCTGACACAAGGTTCGCAGCAACTGCAGGGCGAGGCGTTTGAGTTGGCATTCGAGACTATTTTGCAAAAAGAGTTTTCTAACGATAAAATTGTTCCGGTTGGAAAAGGCGTAAAAGGCGGCGACATTATTCAAGAAGTATGGGATAGGAATGGTAATTATTGCGGTAAAATCTTATGGGAGCTAAAAAATACGAAAGCGTGGAATGAACAGTGGATTAATAAACTAAAAATAGATCAGAGGGCAATAACAGCTGAATATGCGGTAATTATTTCAGAAGTTGTTCCGCAGGGAATTGACAGCGCTAAGTTTTACAAACAGATTTGGGTAACGAAGCAAAACTTTATGATAGCTTTAGCATGTTCACTGCGATTAAATTTGATTCAGGTAACTATGGCAAAACGAGCGGCAGAAGGAAAAAAAGAAAAAATGGAGATTCTCTATTCGTACCTTTCCGGCACGGAGTTTAAACATAGAGTTGAAGCAATTGTGGATGCGTTTTCCAATATGCAACAAGAGATTGAAAAGGAGAAACGCTACTTTACCAACAAATGGGCAAGGGACGAAAAAAACATTCGCCAAGTTATTGACAATACCTATGGCATGCATGGTGATTTGAAGGGAATAATCGGCAGCGGCCTTGCACAGATTAAAGGTCTTGAATCAGAACCTTCGCTACCAGATGGACAAAAAGCCGATATTTCTTAACCTTTCTTCCTTTTTTCAATGATATCTTGTTTTTCTCCTGTAGTATGATATACTGCGACAATGCCAGTAAATAAAAAAGCAGTAACAAAATCGCAAATAAAAAATAAAAAGTCTGAGACTCATATATATTCAGAAATTAAGGAAAATTGGACAGCTAAAGCTATTCGAAATAAAATTATCATAATTCCCTTGGCAATCATCGTAATTGCCGGATTGTTATACTATTTCCGAGGACTCTTTATTGTAGCAATAGTTAACGGCAAGCCTATTGACAGAATATCATTCACCAAAGAATTAGAAAAAGCTGCAGGAGCGCAAATTTTAAATCAGCTGGTAACAAAGACACTTATTTTGCAGGAGGCAAAAAAGCAAAACGTTTCTGTAAGAGATGACGAAATTAGTGCAGAGATCAAAAAAATTGAGGATCAATTAAATACGCAAGGGCAAAAACTTGACGACGCGCTTTCTGCTCAAGCTATGACAAGAAAAGATCTTCAAGATCAAATCCGTACACAAAAACTAGTTGAAAAAATGATAGGAAAGGACGCTGAAGTGACCGATAAAGAAGTTGAAGACTATCTTGCGCAAAATCCCGATGCGGCAAATCAAAACGGGTCTGAAGAAGATAAGAAGCGTATTAAAGAGCAGTTAAAACAGCAAAAAATCCAAGAAAAATTTCAAACATTCATCGCAAAGCTACAGCAGGATGCAAAGGTACTGTACTTTACAGATATTAAGTAATACGAGCCTGAAATTCTTCTATTTTTGAAATTGTTTTATGCAGGTAACATACGGCCTCTACGGGATATTTTCCAAACGCAGTTTCTTCCGATAGCATAACTCCCCAAGCGCCGTCTAACACTGCGTTTGCTACATCTGAAATTTCTGCTCTTGTTGGTCTGTGGTGATTTACCATGCTTGACAGCATTTGCGTAGCTACAATAGCAGGTTTTCCTTCTATATTTGCCCTGTTAATAATATCCTTTTGAATAAGCGGCAAATCTTCAAGCGGCAGTTCAATGCCTAAATCGCCTCTGGCAATCATTATTAAATCAGCAACTTGGACAATCCAGTCAATATTGTGTACCGACTGTTTTGTCTCGATTTTTGCAATGATTTTTGCCTTCGCGTTGCCCAAAAGTTGCCTAAGCTTAAAAATATCGTGCGCATTTTTAATAAATGATTGGCCAATGTAGTCAATGCCAAACGGAAGCACAAACCATATATCTTTGACATCTTTTTGTGTAAGTCCTGTTGTTGTGAGTACGGTTTCCGGCACGTTCACTGCTTTTCTCGAATAGAGGATGCCGCCTCTTATGACTTTTGCCTCAATTTCTTCATTTTTTTTACGTATAACCATTAGCTCGATTTCACCGTTTGATAAATAAATGGGATGGCCTATTTGAATGTTTTGCGAAATGTATGGATCATCAATATAGATTGCGCTTTTGTTTTCTTTATCTGATGTAAATACTACCGTTGTACCTTCTTTAAGCTCTTGGCCTTCCTTTGGCATTTGCCCAACGCGAATTCGCGGGCCCTGCAAATCAACAAGAATCTCAATGTTTTTCTTATACTTCTGACCTAGCATCTTGATAAGGTCATGCGTCTTAACAAAACCATCATACGAAGCGTGCGAAAAATTAAACCTCGCAATATCCATGCCGACTGATATTAGTTGATCAAGCATGTCTTCCGACTCACATGCCGGTCCAATAGTACAAATAATCTTCGTTTTCCGATTCATAAGGTTTATTCTATCAGAATAAGAAGATACCCGCCATTTGTGCTAAAATTCATTCTATGAAAAAAGGCGAAAGAATAGGCTTATTCAATCCCGACGGAAAATTTAGCACAGGAATTTCCTTCCTACGATATGTTGGTGAAGTAGGATCGTTACATATTCAGTCAAGAGAAGCACTGGCAAAAAAAGGAGTAAGATGGTATATGGTTGGCTCTCTTCTCGTACCGCTTTTTGGTAAATTGTCCGATAAGTCTATCCCGGCCTACGCATATCCAGCTATTTCCTATTTATGGGAATATGCACGATTTTTTGATGATTTGATTGATAACGCAAATAGTTTTCCTAATTGGAGCGAAACAAAACAAGCAATTGGCCCATCGCAAAGTCGTTTGGTAAAAGCTGTTTCAGACTTTCGAATTAGTCCAGAGCAAAAAAGAGAGGTTCTTTATGAACTTGCTGATTTGAGAAGGCGCTCATATGCTGCTTTTGAAAGACAACATGGATGGACAGAGACTGCATCTTTTGCTGACGCATTCGCCTACAGAAAGGATTCAAGTTTGTTACTGATGCGAAAAGTAGCTGCTATGGGGAATATTTTAGCTAGTACAAATCAAAGTGTACGAACTCGAGTAGAAGATGGATTTGAAGCGATTGGCATTGTAGCGCTTCAACTCCCTGATGACTTGCAGGATGTTCTTGATGACAAAATTACAGACGGGAACTTAGTACATGCGACTTTACATGATCATGGGGAATTTGAAAATTTCTTTAACGCAGCACAAAATTCTCCTGATGGAACTAATCTCTTTGGATTATTAGCAAATACTGCTCCTTACTCTACACATTTTTTAACGTCAGTAGCAAACGCCGCGCTAAGTGATTTACGAGCAGTTTCTCCGGATGTTGAACGCGCTATTTATTTTGCAAGTCAACTTCTATTCGATCACATTGTCATTGATAGAGGAAAAAATAGGTTTATGAGTAAATTTACTCGAGGAGATTGAAAGCCTAGTGTAATCCGCTTAGTATCTTAAACAGACTGCGAGAATTTATCAATTTATTCCTATCTGAAGGTCTAAACTCTGAATTTGCTTATTTGTTTGGTTTGAAAGATGTATAATAAAGTACAGCTACAATCTCCAACTAAAATTAATTTTATATAAAAAAAGGCATTGAAATTTGATAAAAAAATAATGCAGAACTTTAAATCAATAAACGAGAAATTCTTTCCAGCAAACTATCAGTTGATCGATGGAACCGATGAAATTTTTGAGTTAAATTTGGCTCTTTGGGAATATGAAAATCTCAAGAAACAGGATTTGATTAGACGTAGCGCCTATTTTAAATCAGTAGATGGAATTCAAACTATTCATTATCAAACATGTAATCTCCAAAATTTAGAAGAAATACACCAAAATAGTTCACTACGCACGAAGGCATTTTTCTTAAACGGCAAGTATTCTACCGGATACGCTACACACAGTCTTTTTCCATATAGAGGTAAATTTCACCCACAGGTGATCAGGGCATTGCTAAATATAATAGGCATTCATCCTGGTAATGTAGTACTTGATCCCATGTCCGGTAGCGCAACTCTATCGGTAGAGGCTAATTTATTAGGTATTGATTCAATTGCTGTAGACGTAAGCCCATTTTGCTGTTTAATGGGAAAAGTTAAGACTTTTGCGCTAAACCTCGATAACAAGAAACTTGATCGGATAATTAAAGACCGTAAGAAGATTTTTGAAAAACTAAATAAGCGAATAGTACCTGATTATTTCATAAAAGATAGTAAAGATACAAATAGACCCTATTATGAAATCGCTTTATTGGCCTATCTTGACGCAATGGGTTTTGCTCGCAGAAGCGCAAAATCGTTAAATATTCTCTTTCCTATTGTATTAAATAGATACATTTCCACCATTAAGAATTTTCAATCTGCTAAAGAAAAACTCGGTTTAAAATTAGGAGAGAGTCAAATCATTAAAGGTAGTGCGTTATCATTGCCTTTGGAGAATGATAGTGTTGACGGAGTGATAACCTCGCCACCATACTCTTTCGCAATTGATTATGTTGATAACGATAAACCGCAGTTGGAATATCTCGGCTACGAACTAACCAAACTAAAAGAAAATATGATAGGATTAAATGGTAGAGAAATTAGTGAAAAATTAGAACTTTATTTTAAGATGCTAGATAAAGTCTTAGATGAACTAAAAAGGGTTACTAAAAAGAGTGCTAAAATCATTTTTATTGTTGGAACTAACGACATACAAACGAAGGGAGTAAGACTAGAATCAAAAATTAAAGAATTAGCTAAGATACAAGGGTTTAAATTCCTATGGGAGATTTTGAAGCCAATAAAAGGCTTACAAAATACAATGAAAGAAGAATATATTTTAATTTTTGAGAATGCAAAATAATATGCTTAACATTTCAAAACCCGCAACAGAATTAAAGTTTAAACGGGTGATAAATAAAAATACTTTTTATCTCTATGATCGAGATTTTGAGGAAAAATACGAAGGTTATATATCATCAATCAAAGAAACCTTATTGGTTTTAAGAAACAAGGTTACTACGGATGGTCTTAAAAGAGATTTTCTCGTTGAGCTTATTAGAAATAAAGAGAACGGGCTTAGAGCGTTATTGGCTTTAACTGGTATTTCAAATGAATACTTAAAACGCTTAATAACCCTTGTTAGAGTTATTGATGATAAAGAGTTAAACAAATTAACTTTAAAAAATAAATGGCCAACAGAAGTGGAAGAAATTAGCGAACGAGGAGTAAGCGAATGGGGCGATAACAAAATAGCAGGATTGATAAAATCGAATGAAAATTTTGCTAAGGGGCTTGTAAATATATTCTTCGAAGGATCCACAGTGCCTTCTTTAACAGAAGCATTACCATTATTTGAACTCAAAAAACTTAGTGTTGAAAAACTAGAATTTAAAATAGAATCCTTAGTTGATACTTTAATCCGGTATAAAGAAAAGGGTTCGTATTCTGGTAAAAGTGAAAGAAATCCAGCAGAGCTTGTAAGAAAAGGTTTGGAAGAATTGAAAATACCCTTTGTTTCCGGCGATCTTAAAAAACTTGTCGGTGTGCTCGACGAAGAAAAACGTACAATGGATTTTATTATTCCTGATCAAAGAAAACCTATTCTTATTATCGAATCATCCTATGTTGTAACTACCTCTTCTGGACAGGGTGATAAGGCCAAAACTGAAATTAATATTGCTCGATTGATTAAAAAATATTACCCCAAAGCTTTATTTATCGGTTTTGTAGATGGTATTGGTTGGTATGTTAGGAAAAATGATCTTAAAAGAATGGTTGGCGCATATGATGATGTTTTTACTTTTCATAAAGAGGAACTAAACCGTTTCAAAGAACTAATTTCAAGTATACTTTTAAAATAACTATGACTAAAAATATTAAGAGCCTTCAAAATAAAATAATTTTAGGTGATTGTCTAAAAATTATGGAAAATATCCCTGATAATTCAGTGGATATCGTTTTTGCTGATCCACCTTTTAATCTAAAGAAAAAGTATAATAATTACGAAGATACAAAGGAAAAAACAGAATATCTTAATTGGTGCAATAAATGGTTAAGTGAGATGGTAAGAATCACGAAGCCAAGCGGTTCAATTTTCGTTCATAACATTCCTCGGTGGTTAACTCATTTTGCTGAACACTTAAATAAAATTGCTTATTTCAGGCATTGGATTTCTTGGGACTCTGGCGGTGCACCAATGGGTAAAACACTTTTACCAAACCACTACGGGATTTTATATTACACGAAATCAAAAACGTATAAAGATTTTAAATTCTATGATATTAGATACCCCCATCCTCGTTGCCGAATCTGCAAAGAATTTTTAAAAGACTATGGTGGCAAAAAGGATCAAGCACACGGCTTTGGTCCGCTTCTTTCTGATGTTTGGTCTGATATTCATCGAATACGTCACAAAAAACGAAGAGATGAACATCCTTGTCAGTTACCAGTACCCCTGTTAGAAAGATTAATTTTGATGAGTACAGACGAAGGCGATATCGTTTTTGACCCTTTTGTTGGAACCGGTACAACTGCTGTCGCAGCCAAGCGCTTAGGTAGAAAATATATTGGAGTAGATATCGATTCACAATATGTAATAATTTCTGAGAAGAATTTAAAACAGACTGAAGAAACAAAAGTAGATGGCTATTATGTTTCTGTATACCTAAATGTAGTTAGAACAATGAGGAATAAAGATTTCAAAGAACATATAGGAAGCAAACACACCGAACTATCAATGCTTCCACAAGCTTCCCATCTGAAAGGATTGAGGTTAATGATAAATAACCACCATCCTAAAATGGAAAGTTCCATTTAGCACGTTATATCAACCTAATCCCCACTCTGTTTTACAACCATTTGGTGAGCCGCACAGGAGTCGAACCTGTAACCTATTCCTTAAGAGGGAATTGCTCTGCCAGTTGAGCTAGCGGCCCGAGTTTAGTATACTATACTTGCCTGAAAGGGGCAAGATAAAAAGCGCTCGTAGCTTAACGGATAGAGCACTAGTCTTCGGAACTAGGGGTTGAGAGTTCGATTCTCTCCGAGCGCGCAAAGTCAAACCGCGTCAGACGCGGTCAAACGTGGCTGTGCAGCGTATATATCTCCTTAATGCAAACATTCCTACATTACATCCGCACCCATTTCCATGAGGTTATCCTCGTAATTTTAATAGCCCTTTATATCGGATACTTTACCACCGCAAGTTTCTTGCGCCATGATAACTTCTACACAGGCCGCTATGACCTTGGGAACATGGATCAAACAGTATGGAACACAGTATATGGAGATTTCTTCTCGCTCAACGACGACAAAGGAAATATCGTCTCAAGGCTTTCTTCGCACGCTGATTTTATCCTCGTTTTACTTGCTCCGTTTTACCTTCTATGGAACGACCCAAAAATGCTTTTGGCTTTACAGACTATCGTGCTTGCTCTCGGCGCGTATTTTGTCTTTGCGATTGCTGAAAAAGTGCTTACGAACAAAAATCTCGCATTAGTTTTTTCCTTTGCCTATATTATTAACCCAAGCATAAATTTCATCAATCTGTACGATTTTCATGCTGTCACACTTTCAACAACGTTTTTGCTAGCAGCGTGGAACTATCTTATCTCCTCAAAAAGTCGTCTTTTTTACATAAGTTTATTTCTGGCGGCCATAACGAAAGAGCAGTTATGGCTGCTTGTTGCTCTCTTTGGTGTATATTTCACAATGTTTCAGAAAAAACTAAAAGAGGGAATTGTGCTCACTGTAGCCGGTATTGCAATGCTTTATATGCTCATTTGGTATGCAATACCAGAAGTCCGTGGCAGTCAGCATTTCGCCATAGAGTATTATCAAGATTTTGGCTCTTCACCTTCTGATGTTGTGAAAAATATTCTCGTTCATCCTGCACAAACAGTAGATATGCTTGTTGAGAAAGAAAAGATAACCTACCTGCAGCGGCTATTTTCGCCACTAGGATATATTTCGCTTTTTTCTCCGTTACAGCTTATTTTTGTAATACCTGATCTTTTAATAAATCTGCTTAGCGCTAATAACCTTTTTCGTCAAATATACTATCAATACACAGCAGTGATAACGCCTTTTCTTTTCATTAGCGCAATATATAGTGTAGCAAACATAAGAAAATTGCTTCGCTATAATGCAACGCCTTTTTTTGCTATTTATATTATTTGGATGGCAATTAATACCGCGTACATGTATGGGCCTTTGCCATTTGCCAAAAAACCAAGCGTTGATATGTTTATAAAACCGCAGGCAAAGAAAAATATCATTAAAAAAGAGCTTGATAAGATTTCGCAAACGGCATCCGTGGCAGCAACAAATAACCTAGGCGCGCACCTTGCTCATCGCCAAACTCTCTATACCATTCCGGTGGGTATTGATAAATCAGACTACGTTGTATTTTTGCTCAATGATGTATTTGCGAAGCCATCTCTTGATGCGCAAAAAAAAATGGTAGCTAAACTAAAAAACAATAACAACTATGAAATTGTTTTTGAGAAAGACGATTTTCTTGTTTTGAAAAAGAAGTAAACGCTATAGATTAACACAAATATAGCACCAAGACGAATAGCAAAAAGAGGGCCTAAATGCTCGGCAACAAGCCCTACCTGAAAACTTCCAATAGGCATCATGCCAATAAACATAAGTACATACAAACTCATGATTCTTCCTCGCATGTCATCTGGGACAATATGCTGGATTGTGCTATTCATTGTCACGTACTGCGAAATAATCCCAAAGCCAGAAAAAAACAAAAAGAAAATTGCCAAGGGAATGGTGTTTGAAAAACTAAAAAGAATTATAGAAAGTGCAAACATGATGCTTCCACCAACAATAAATATTTTTTTACTAATAAGCTTGCTAAAAGCAGAAATCGCTGCAATTGCTAAGATGCCGCCAATACTTCCAGCTGCGTAAAAATACCCAAGATCGAGTGCTCCTTTGTTAAAAACCTTTGCGACAACTACAGGAATCATCGTTGCATACGACCAACCGAATATTGAGCTAACTGTTGCAAAAATAAGAAGTATCCGCATCGTTTTATGTGTAAAAGCGTATTGTAAACCTTGTTGCACTGCTCTGAATGGGTGGCTATGCTTTCTTAATTTACTTGGTGTAATTCGAATTAGAAACATTACAGCGATAACGGGAATATAACTTGCAGTATTAACTAAAAAGGCACCAGAAATATCAACAAATGCGATAAGAAGTCCCGCAATGGAAGGGCCGATTAATCGGGCTGTGTTGAAAATGCCAGAGTTTAGAGCAATTGCAGACGAAAGGTGCTGTTTATCAACTATGTCAACGACAAACGCTTGCCTCGCGGGTTTGTCCAAAGCATCAATTGTCCCCAACACAAAAGCTAAAGAGAGAATGTGCCACACTTCAATAATGCGAAATAGCGTCAAAAGTCCTAAAACAAAAGCTATAACCATTGAGCTTGCCTGCGTTGCGATGAGTATATTTTTTTTGTTAAGTCGATCAACAAATGCGCCTCCTAAGAGTGAAAAGAGAAGCACTGGCAAGTTTTGCATTGTTGCTGAAAGTCCAACAAAAAAAGCAGAGTGGGTAAGCGTCCACACAAGCCACGCAAGCGCCACCTGCTGCATCCACGTGCCAGTCATTGAAATAATCTGGCCAAAAAAATAAAGTCTGTAATTATGGTATTTAAATGCAGGAAATGCTTTGATAATCATTTATTGCTATTGCGGAAAACACAAAGAATATCTTATCATAGATAATATGGTATATGTTACCAAGGCAACGGGCGAGAAAGAAGCGTTTAGCGAAGACAAGGTTCGCCACTCTATTGCGCGCGCTGGTATAGAACCACAGCTTGAAAATCAAGTCTTAACACATGTTTTGACAAAACTATACGATGGTATTCCAACATCAGAGCTCTATAAACACATTACTGAATTTTTAGGAAACTCTCCACAGCCGTACCACCGCGCACGCTACAGCCTCAAACAGTCTATTATGGAATTAGGTCCAACAGGGTATCCGTTCGAGGATTTTCTTGCAGAAGTATTGAAAGCAAACGGCTATAAGACTTTAGTTCGACAAACACTGTCTGGAAAGTGCATTACGCACGAAGTGGACGTCGTCGCGCAAAAAAACGCTCACCGTGTCATGATAGAGGCAAAATTCCACAACATGCCAGGTATAAAAACTAACGTTCATGTGGCTCTATACACAAAAGCGCGGTTTGACGACGTGCTGGAGCGCAATAACCTAAACCAAGCGTGGCTTTTTACCAACACAAAAATGACATCTGACGTCATTGGATATTGTGTGTGCATGGGCATGAAAGTAACAAGCTGGAACTATCCGGACGGAGAAAGTCTTCGCGAGCTTATCGAAAGGGCATCGCTTATTCCCATAACTGCGCTTACTACGCTTTCTCTCTCACAAAAACAAATGCTTTTAACTGACCATGTTGTTTTGTGCAAAGATATTTGCAAAAATCCAAGCATTCTTGCTATTTTGAATCTTCCCGAAGATAAACATCTGCGCGTTTTAGAAGAAGCAGCCTTCGTCTGCCAAACACAACCGAGACATTATTCCGATCCCGTATCGGTTTCCTATTGACGATCTGGAAATAATTGCGTTAGTTTCATACGTTCATATTTATCTGCCATGTAGCCGTTTGGTACTGTGGTGAGCTTGTCTGCATAGAGCAAAAAGCCATTGCGGATGGTGTGGTCGCCGAATTTTTCGTTAATTGCATCCACCGTTTTCCAAAGCCGATCATTTCTTTTACCAACGTCAAACAGAAAATCAGGAACAGTCTGTACATCATGCAAGTGTGATGCCCAAATGCTCATTTGCCGAACATAGTCTGTGTCGTTTTCCAAAAAATGTTGGTTCCAAAACACAGAACATGCATGAAAAAGCTCCTTTCCTGTGTCAAAATAGTAGCTAAATGTGCGTTGTCCATGAATTGTCTCGCTTCCTCCAATGTAAAGCCCGATAGTCTTGGCTTTTTTACCTAAACGTCGAAGTTTTATGGCGACTTCTTCGCAGAGTTCATAGAGGTTTTGGAAAATAATCATTCGATTATGCTCATTTTTTGGTAAACAGTAATTCCGTCCGACTGACTTTACCTCCGGCTCTTGTGCGTAGCAGGAAAGGGGAGTGTCGTCAATACCAAAAGCAACATTGTGCAAAAACGCTGCTTCTGCTGGCCCAAATTCTGCAGTTAAGTAGGGGAGAGGAACGCGGCGAAGCGGCATAAGGGTAAAAATACCCATCATGTTGAGTCGGCGTTTGATCCGCTCTCCAATTCCGCAAATATCAGTGAGATGCGCACTCGCATACACCGTATCTATATTGTGCGACGTGATTTCCATAACACCATTAGGTTTCTTGAGCCCTGATGCAAGTTTTGCTAAGAGCTTATTATGAGAAATACCTACAGAAACAGTAATATATTCACCAATTTCCTTTTTTATAGTTTCTTTAATCTGGTCAACCATTGTTTGAACATCTATAAAAAGATGTACCGAATGCGTTACATTCATAAAAAGCTCGTCAATAGAAAACACTTCGATGTATGGAGAGTAGTAGTTGCAGATTTGGATAAACTTTTTGCTGATTTCCCAATACTTTACAAAATCTGCAGAAACTAATTGTAACTTCGGACAAAGTTTAAATGCTTCAAATGTCCGACTGCCTGTTTTGATGCCGTAATTTTTTGCTTCTCGAGAGGCAGCAATAATGCACGTTCGGCCATTGGTTGCCGTAACGCCAAGCGGTTTACCGCGAAGACTAGGATTGTACTGCTGTTCAACGCTGGCAAAAAACGAATCGAAGTCAATGTGGAGAATTATTTTATCAGATGTCACGCCTCCTAGCATACGATTAAAATATACGAATTTACAAGAGGACAAATGCGGTCTTTTTATATCAATTCTTCCATGTTCTTTTTCCCGCCGAAGCAAAAGGGCGAGCGGTCGCTGATGCTTTTTGGCGCAATTGAGAGAGGACTACTATCTACTGCATATGACACGCCTCCTGCCTGTTCAACGAGAAACGCAATTGGGTTTACTTCAAGCAGTAAGCGTAATTTGCCGCTTGGAAGTTTTGAGGTTGCGGGGTAGAGGAAAATACCTCCCTGCATAACAATGCGGTGCGTTTCTGCAACAAGACAGCCGCTGTAACGAAGTTTATATCCTTCTTTTTTAATTTTACTTAAATAGCTGTTCAACTCTTCATCAAACTCGAGCGAATTTCCTTCGTTTGTTGCGTATGTCTTTGCATACTCCGGCATACGTATATTTTCATGCGATAAGAGAAAACTGCCGATTGCAGGATCAAGGGTAAAACCGTTCACGTCCCTGCCAAACGTATAGACAAACATGGTGCTTGCGCCATACACAATGTACCCTGCTGCAACTTGATTTTTTCCTTGCTGCAAAACGCCGCCCTTTTTGTGATATATCGAAAAAATAGTGCCTAAAACACTATTGCTGTCAATACCAGACGACCCGTCGAGCGGATCCAGAGCCACAATGTATTCGCCTTTGTACTCTTTTACCATATGCGGTTTTTCCAGCTCTTCTGAAATAATCGCATAGACCTGCCCGCTTGTACTCAACGTATTCACAAGCAAATCATTACAAAACTTGTCGAGTTTTTGCACTTCTTCCTGGTAAACATTTGTTGTGCCTGTTTTTCCTAAGATGTCTGCAAGGCCGGATGCACGAATATGGCTGTTAATTATTTTTGCCGCGTTTTCAATTTGGGTAAGCAAGATGGTAAAACTGCCTGTTGCGTTTTTAATTTTTCGCTCTTCTTGGAGAATAAAGTCGGTAAGTGTTGGAACCGATTTATACATATAATGTAAGCAAGTCACGTGTGTTAAACACGTTGAGTTTTTCAAATAGCATTACGAATTGTTCGCGCAGTCTTGCAATAATTGGCTCTTTTTGCTCGCTAGGAAGTTCCCACATGCGCTTTTTAAACGGCCCAAGCGCTTTCTTGCGGAGTTTATAGATAAATTGTTCCTTTGTCCAGCCCTCTTCCCATTCGTTGTTGCAGTTTTCTTCAACCCACGCGTACATTTCCGAAAGCAGCTCTTTTGGCAAACCATCGTAGACAATATTTTGAAACCCGGTTGCTAAATGGATTTCAAGCGCATTGTGTTTTGGAAATTCGCCAAAAAGCTCGGGCGGCAGAGTTGATGCACCGTGCTGCACAACGCCGCCAAGTTTGTAGCGCGTTTTTGCAAGATCGCCAATTTTTGCAATAACATCAAAGTCAATTTTTACCTCTGCCATGTGACCATCTGACAAAGGAATACCGCCGTGTGTTGTGCCGGTTTGGACGCTTATTTTGCTAATGCCAATTTTTTGGCCAATGAGCTTTTTATACCCTTCCATAAACGCAACCAAGTCTTCCGGTGTGCTATTTTTTCCGCCAATGTGTCCTATTTCACCGCCAATGGAGATAACCATATCTTTTGGCTGCTTTTTCCGAATGTGGTCGGTAAGCGCTGCAGTTACGATGTAATTTGCTTTCTGCTGTAAATCAAACGGAGTCTTGGAAAGGTCAACAAGCGTTGACGCATCAATATCAATATTGAAAAATTGCGCGTCAATGGCTTCATCAACCAGAGCGATAATTTTTTCTGTCTCTTCTTGCGGTTCTTCCTTGTAGCGACGGGCAGAAAACTGAATGTGGTCGCCTTGTAAAAAGACAGTGCCCTTATATCCCTCTTTAATCGCCGCTGCCAGAACAACAATTGCATACTCATCTGGCCTTTGTGCGGTATAGCCAATTTCCGACCGTGCTATTTCAAAAATAACAGGCCCTATGTTCTGCTGAATCATGAGTGAAAAAATGACTCGCGCTGTATCGTAGGTAAGGGCACGAATATTAATTGCCGGAACGGTAAAATTGTGAGAAATTGTATTAGTGCCGATTGCTGTATAGAAGTTGTGGATTGATGCAGGGAGTATGTTTTGTTCTTTTGCAAGTTTCCTAATCTTTTTGCGTGCTTGTTGTTTTTCTTTGTCTGACTCTGCAAACACTGCCTTGTGTACGAGCACGTCTATCTTGTCCATACAACAACATTACAATAACACATAAGTCGTATCTTGACAAACACCAAACGTAATTCTGACAGTAGATTCTTATAAAAATAATATCTTAAGTGTCTAAAAAATACGCCTGAAGGCGCAAATCTAACCGCTTCGCAAGGCTATTCCGATCCAATATCGGATGAGTTGTAGAAAAATATATCCTTCTATGGTATACTTTTTTGGAGAACATTATATTCCTGGTGGCCGTAGCTCAACGGCAGAGCATTAGGTTGTGGTCCTAAGGGTTGGGGGTTCGATTCCCCTCGGTCACCCCAAAAAATTTAGCCTCAATTTTTAATACCACTGAACGGGATTGTTGAACCGCTGCAAATTATATTTTCTTTAAGATTTCAAAGTATTGTTCTGGAGTAATTCCTAATAATCTTAGATTATTCCTTATAACAAATATTGGTATTGTACCATGCGCAGGAACTACCAATGGTCTATTTAATCCTGCTCTTGTATATATTCTATGCCCTCCGCTTTGTCTTTTGAATTCACAACCTACAAATAAAATAAATTTCTCAAATTCTTTCCATTTAACAGGAGTTACTGCAGGCATAATTAGTTTGCAAGTGGAATAGAAAAGCTTTTAGTTTGATTAGCCACTACAGTAGGAGGAACAAATGTATTATTTTGCTTTTGCCATCCTAAACCAATAAGAACCTCATCAACCGTTCCCATCTCTACTAGTTCACCAAAAAAAATATTAACAGCTTCAGCAAAGTTCTTTTGTGTTTCTTCAAAAGTTTCACCTGCAGTAGATAAATCCAATGCTGGAGTATAAGCAACAAAAGTGTCGCCTTCTTTTAAAATTGATACTGGTAATGAGAATTGAATATGGACGTTTTTCATTACATGTAATATTATATCACGGACTGTAAATAAAAGTTTGTCAACACAGAGAAAGAGGTTTTATGGAGCCCACGTCTAAAGCCGTGATGCCCATAATACCCTCCTTCGTTCTGCAATGCAGAACTACGGAAGGGTCCGCCTCACCGCATTTGGGCGACATCCGCCGAAGCATTCTTGTACATTCATCTACGGGTAAACCCGTGGTGTTCTGCGAAGGCGGATAAAAATTATCCTTATGAAACTAAACTAACGGAATGGTATTATTGTGCTTGTGGAGGGTTCAGTTGGTCTTCGATTTTTTTAATTCTTTTCTCATGCATGTTGTACCCTTCATGAATAATCTCTGAAAGCGCATTTATTGTTTCTTCTTGCGCCTGTTCTACTCTTTTATTTACTACTTCAACCTTTATCTCAACGGTTTCCAGCTGCTGTTTAACGGCATATATATCAGCCTTAACACCCTGCATCTCGGTCTTAACTCCACGTATATCAGCCTTAACGACATTTACATCTTTTTTAACGTCACTAATATCTTCTCTTACTCCACCAAGATCGTCTTGAATTGGCTTCAATTTTTCGTCTATCAAATCTCCAATTTGGTTTAACAATTTATTATCGTTCATTATTCAAAATACTACATTAAATGCGAAATCCATGCAAGGAGCAAAAACTTCTTAGTTTACATAGCTTACAAGATTGCAAATACGAATCTGTTATAATCTTGGATTATTTCCTCGAAAAAAAGTTGAAAAGAATCGTGAGGATTATGCTGATGATTATTGATGTAGCAAGTGGAAAGTAGAAGGTAAAGCCGTCTCGTTTGATAAAGATATCTCCCGGAAGTTTGCCTATAAGCGGCACTTTTGGCGCAAACGTCAGTATAATTCCAAGAATAATCAAAATTGCACCGATGAATATAATTATTCTTCCAACTTCGTTCATAACCAAGTTCAAGATGACAGCGAATGAACTTTGTCTCTTGGATGCAGTTGTGCAAAAAGGACACCTGCAGCAAATCCGCCAATGTGCGCAAAAAACGCAATACCACCGGTTTGGGAATCCATCATTGGCAGCGAAACAGCACCGGATAGGATCTGCAAGACAAACCAATACCCAAGCATAAAGCCGGCTGGAATTTCAATAACGGAAAAAAAACCAAAAAACGGTATCAATGTTTTTATTCGAGCATGGGGGAAGAGTACGTAGTAGGCGCCAAGCATGCCGGCAACTGCGCCAGACGCCCCAATCATGGGAATTGTTGAGGTAGGATTCAACATATACTGAACGGCATTACCGACAATTCCTGAAATAAAATATACAGGCAAGAAAAAGAGCCACCCAAAGTGGGTCTCGACATTGTCGCCAAAAACCCATAAAAAGAGCATGTTAGATGCTATATGCAAAATACCGCCATGCAGAAACATCGCCGTGACAAAAGGATAGAACGTTGAAAAATCCGAAATGTTTATCTGCGATGGAATGAGAGCGTATTGGAGAATAAATAAATCAGGGTTAACTGCGCTAAATTGTAGGTAGAAAACAAAAATGTTGGCGGCAATAAGAGAAATATTAAGTAGGGGAAACCGATGCGCGCGAATTGAGTCTGAAATCGGAATCATAACAAAAGTGTAAATGGCGAGACGCACAAAATCAAAGATTTTTACGTCTCAGCAGCGTTTAAATTACGAAGTAATTTATTACGCTGCGCGCCCAGAGGGACTCGAACCCCCAACCTAATCGTTAGAACCGACTTGCTCTATCCAATTGAGCTATGGGCGCTTCTTCGCTTCGCTCATCAGCGCAAGCTTACTTATATTATACTAAATTACGCTACGAAACTAAATAAACAAGCGTTCCCCGTTTTGTTGGCTCGCTAACCTTTAATCCAAAGGAGTCGCCTTTTTTTACAGACGATACGGATTTGTGCTCCATTTGCAGTGACTCCACTACTTGCGAAAACTCATCGTCCCCTAATTTGAATTTGATCGAATCCCCAATCTTAATTGCGCCGGTTGTTATGTCAACTACAGCGACCCCTATTTTATCGTAGTAATGGGCGACTTTGCCTATTGGTTTATCCATTATTATCACCCCCAATCCGGCTAGTAATCATTTTACCAGATTTTATGTACGAATTACAGCCAGACATCTGGTAATTATAGGCGGCGGTTATATTACGGCAGATTTGATTAGGATTCTATGAAAAGTAGGTCAGGTCAAAAGTTTTAAGGCACCTAAAAGCCCTGCTTGACTGCCCAAAGCAGATTTGGTTATTTTGGGAGGTTCGGGAAAGACAGTCAGAAACTGCCTAAGGTAACCGTTAACCTTATCCAGGGGTATGCTTTCTGAAACACTTCCTCCCAGGATAATTATATCGGGTGACCAGTGAACAACTGAATTGTTTAAACCTATGGCTAAAATTCTGGCGACACTATCCCAAATCCCAGGATCATTGATTTCCTGAGGCTTTTGACCATATTTTCTTTCCAGGGATACCCCGGAAATTAAAGATTCCAAAGTGTCTCCCTCTAAAGTAATAATTTGATTCCCAGGTTCAAAACCCAGAGTATTTTGGTCAATTTTTCCCTCCACGATTCTTGCTCCGCCTATACCCGTGCTGACTGTTATATAAACTACTATCCGATAGTCCTTTCCTGCTCCGAAAAGAGTTTCCCCTAATCCTGCCACTGCCGCATCATTTTCCAGTTTGACCCGAGTATTCAGCACCTCTTCAAGTTTTCCCTTTAAAGGTGCATCAACCCAAAGGGGGAAGTGTGATCGGTTAACAAGTTTAGTTTTAGTTTGATCTAAGGCCCTGGCTCCGCCCGCAGCTGCTTGAAATGGTTCCCCGCCTGATAATTCAAAAGCAGCTTCTTTTATAGCAGTGATAGCCCGGTAAAAGTCTTGCTGAGTAGGAATTGTTTTAGTTTTATCTAAATTCTGTCCGTCAGAAGAAATAGCCAACTTGATCTGAGTCCCGCCAATATCAAAAATTAAGTACATAAGTTGAGTTTAACATATTCCTGATGATTTTTTACTATATTTTAGCTAATTATATAAACTGAAAGGATCATTTACAAAATCCTCTGTTTTTGCTAGAGAAGTGATTGATGAAATTATTGAAAAGCTTCTACCGCTTTTACAAAGCGCGATTTAATTATTGAGGATGCTAACTCTTTTGAAAAAGTCAAGTGAGCGGGAGACCGGATTCGGACCGGCGACCTTCTCCTTGGAAGGGAGACATTCTACCACTGAACTACTCCCGCGCTTCGTCACTTCGCTCCTCAGTGTAAACTTCCTTAGTGCAAACGCCATGTTAGTATAACAAAATGGGGTTATTTACTCAAGGCAAAGTAGAGTTTTGTAACCTAATCGGATGTCATAATGCGAAAAGTCGGGGAGAGAGGATTCGAACCTCCGGCCTCACGGTCCCAAACCGCGCGCTCTAGCCAGCTGAGCTACTCCCCGTTCTGCAGAGCAGAATTTTATTTTATCTGTTCGTAATTATCTAAAATTAACTTTCTTAATTTATAACTAAAACCTGATTTTAAAATTTGAGAAACCATTGTTATGTTCTGCTAATCGCTCATTAATCTTTTTAATCGTTAGTCCAACGTATGATTTTCTTGGATTATCTAAGACTTCGAAGAATGTATGCGCTGAACATATCCGAAATCTGCTATGCAGATGTGCTGCGGGAGAGAGTCGAACTCTCACGTCCTTTACGGACGAGGGCTCTTAAGGCCCTTGTGTCTACCATTCCACCACCGCAGCCTGCAAGACACATTTTACCGCATAATGAGGCTGCGAGCAACAACTAATCTGCAATTGGTGGTTCAACTCCTTGCGAGCGAAGGCTGTAGTTAAGAAGCTCACGCATTTCTTCACGCCGATTACTGCTTCCAAGCAACACGCCAATAATTTTGTGGCCTTTATAGTCAAGATAGGTAATCAAACACAATCCAGCCTCCGGTGTGTAACCAGTTTTGACCCCTTTAATGCCAGGATATGAAGTGCGTAAATTGGTTTCATTGTAAAGAAATAATGCTTTATGTTTTTGACTGTAAGGAAGTGTTTTCTCGTATGTACTTACTACTTTTATAAACAGGGGAAAGCGTTCGATTGCATATGCAGTTATAACAAGTAAATCTTGCGCCGTTGTGTATTGATCACCGTCTCCCTGTAAACCTGTTGGGTTTGTAAAATGCGTATCAAGCGCTCCAAGCGAGCGTGCTTTTTCGTTCATAGCAGCGATAAACGCATTTCTTCCTCCTTTGAAATGCATTGCCAGTACCTCTGCCGCATCGTTTCCGGAAACAAGTATAAGCCCATATAATAGTTCCTCAAGCGAATACGTTTCCCCTGGAGTTGCTCCCATACTGTCTTCGCCAACAAGCGCTTCTTTTGTCACAAGGTAACGATCGTCTGGCACTTGATTTTCTATGGCAATAATTGCTGTCATCACTTTTGTAAGCGACGCCATCGGCAAACGTTTTGTTTGATTTTTTGCGTAAAATGTTTTTTGCGTAGTCAAATCGTACACGAGCGCTGCTTCAGAAGAAAGCGACTCTGTAAAGACTCCCAATACCGTTTCTTTAGGAATATTTGGAGTAAATATTGCAGTTGTTACGACTTGTTTGTTTTGTGAAAGGCTTAAGAAATCTGGAACAGGAGAGTAAATTATTTTTTTTGACCCTTGCTGTTTTGACGCTAAAAAAAGCATCATCAAAGAAACTGCGATAATGAATACAGCCAAGGCTGAAATGAAAGGAGACAGCTTGTTTCGCATTGTGTGATAAGGTATTATTGTAGTTGATCACAACGTAGCAAACAAGATGAAATATGCGCCATACTACGGCAATCTTATTTGGACAAAGCATTCTATAATTCGTATGCGAGACCGCGGCTTGCCGCAAGACACAGCGCTTGATACATTTAAAAAGCCAGATGAGGTTGAAAAAGGCAGGGAACATGGTTCATACCGTCATATCAAGCAATTTGGCCCGTCACGAGTGACTGTGATTGCCAAACAAAACGAACGTCGGGAATGGCTTATTCTCTCGGCTTGGATTGACCCGCCGATGAAAGGATCAAAAGATGCAAAAGAGCAACTGCAATTCAAACAGTACCAGAAGGCATCGGAATGGGGAAAGTTTTGGTTGACACTTAAGAAGCAACTTGGTTTGTAGCGAGCTTGTAGTACGACGTTTTCGTTTTGCCAAACTTTTCCAAAATTCCTTTTTTCACAAGCGATGCCAAGAGCGCGTGGGCTTGCTGGCGAGTTACGGACAGTGTTTCCGAAACATCAGTCATCTTCACTGCTTTTTTCTCTAAAACTATCTGCAGCACATCTTCCTCGCGATTTGTGACAAGGACACGCTTTTCGCCGGTAACCTCATCGAGTTTTGCACCTGATAATTCTTTTATTCTTGCCAAAGCAGCCTGCAGCGAATAGCTAATACCTTCTAAAAAATACTCAAGCCACTGTGTTTTATCACCCTCGTCTGCGGTATGCAGAATGTCAGAATACTGGTGTCGGTCAATATCATAATAATCGTCGAGAATAAAATACTTTGTCACTTCGTACTGCTTGAGCAAAAGGTAATACGCAGTGAGTAAACGAGCGAGTCTGCCATTACCGTCAAAAAATGGGTGGATAAAGGCAAATTCATGGTGGAAAATGCCTGCTTTAATCAATGGATGCAGCTCTTCGTCTTGCTGTGTAAGCCACAAATAAAGTGCAGTCAGTGCCTTTTTAATGTCTTCTGCTTTGTGAAACGGCGGATTGTGCTTGACAACAACCTCTTCCTTTGTCTTGTGTCCGACAAACACAGGGCCACTACGAAATTTACCGACAGAGTCTTTTTCGATATCTTTCATCAAAATAGCATGAAGCTCTTCCGTGAGCTCTGTTGTGATCGCAACACGTTTTTTTACCAAGAGAAACAAGTGATTGAGTGCAGCAAAGTAGTTTTTTACCTCTCGTTCTGATTTGGTTGTTGCAACCTTGTCGCCTAAAACAATATTCGTAACATCGTAAGGTGACAGGGGATTGCCCTCTATGCTTGTAGAGTAGTGCGTCGCCAAGACACGATTCTCTTCAGAAAGCTTGAGAGCTAGTGAGGGGATGAGTTTTTCGGTAATGAGCTGACCGTAAAGCCGTTCGATGGT